>JAISIB010000119.1 GCA_031262265.1 Prevotellaceae bacterium | reverse complement strand
AACGAACTCTCGATAGTCATCAAGAGCGTAATTGTCCAGTAATTGAGGTTATCCAAGCACCATTGGATAAAAGCGACGGAGGTCATGATATTATCTGTAATATTTTCCTAAGTATGCCGACTTTTTATATTCTGCAAACGCTCGCTCCTTGTCGCCCATAGCTTCAAAGCAGACCGCGCGAATGTAGTGAATGTCTGCGCCGTACTCGTCCTTTTCGTCTGAGACGTGGGCAAAATCACATGCTTCCAAAGCCTTGTCATACATTTCGCACCGGCAATACGTTTCGGCCAGAAACAGCCAATATTCGCAGTTGTAAGGATCTTCGTCCAGTTGCTCGTCGTAATATTTGATGGCCTCGTCGTATTTGCCGAGTATCGAATAACATTCCGCCAATATATCTGCCAACAAAGGTTCCTCGACCGTATCAAGCGGAGTAATGCGGCGTTTCACCCAGCGGTATGCGTGTTCGCTCATGCCCAAGCGGTTGTAAAGCGAGCAGGCAAGTACCATCATTGCAGGGTCGTCGTCAAATTCTTCATCGTCTATGGAGGTCAGAAGATTCTTTGCTTCGTCTGAGCGGTTGGCTTCCAACAAGCGGTTCGTCTCTTCCAATTGCAACAAGAGAGCCGTGTTTAGCTCTTCCTCGCCGTCATCGGAACTGTGGAAAAAGTGATCAAAATATTCTCTCATCGCTTGTTCTCCTCTCTAAGTTATTTTTGATTCAATTTGCCCCATGTATCACGCAATCCGACCGTGCGGTTGAATACAGGTTTGTCGGGCGTAGAATCTTTGTCTATGTTGAAATAGCCGATGCGTTGGAATTGCAAATAAGACATGGGCGGCAACTGCGTGACGTATTCTTCCACGTAGCAATTGGGAAGCACGCGCAACGAATCGGGGTTCATCAGTTGCTTCATGGCTTCCAATGTCGAGCAATTCGTTCGCTCCTGCAAATCGGCCAGTGCGTCACGCGGATTTTCCGTTGTCCAAAGGCGATCATACATGCGGACTTCGGCAGGTACGCCGTATTTGCAGCTCACCCAGTGGATAGTTATTTTCACCGGACGGTTTGCCCCCGGCAAACCACTTTTAGTTTCCGGATCATATTCGCATTGTATTTCCGTTACGTTCCCGTCCGCGTCTTTCGTACATCCCGTACACTTCACGATGTAGGCGTTCTTTAACCGAACTTCCCTTCCGGGCGTCAGCCGAAAGAATTTCTTCGGCGCATCTTCCATGAAATCTTCGCGTTCGATCCATAGTTCTCGTCCGAAGCGAATCGGATGCGTACCGGCGGAGGGATCTTCGGGGTTGTTGACGGCTTCCAATATTTCTTCCGTACCTTCTTCCTCGCCTTCGGGATAGTTGGTAATGACTAATTTGACCGGATTGACTACGCCGGAAACGCGCGTGGCACGCGTGTTCAAGTCTTCGCGAACGGCACTCTCCAAAAGAGCGAAGTCGTTCAATGCGTCGTACGTCGTATAACCGATCTTGTCTACAAAGTTGCGAATGGATTCGGGCGAATATCCGCGCCGGCGAAAACCGCAAAGCGTCGGCATGCGCGGGTCGTCCCAGCCTTGCACCAATCCTTCTTTCACAAGCAGAAGCAAATTTCGCTTACTTAATAATATATAGGAGAGGTTGAGCTTATTGAATTCGGTTTGTCGCGGACGGTTGTCGTCCAAGTCCTTTCCTTCTTTGAGCCAGTCAATGAAAAAGTCGTAAAGCGGGCGGTGCGGTACGAATTCCAACGTACACCATGAGTGCGTCACGCCTTCAAAGTAGTCGCTCTCGCCGTGTGCGAAGTCGTACATAGGATATGCTTTCCACGTGGTGCCCGTGCGGTGGTGCGGATGATTGACGACGCGGTAAATGATCGGATCGCGGAAGTGCATGTTCGGACTTGCCATATCTATTTTCGCACGCAGTACCATTTTTCCCTCCGGTATCTCTCCAGTGTTCATACGCTCGAAGAGTGTTAAACTTTCGCTCCACGGGCGGTTACGATACGGGCTTTCTATGCCGGGCAGCGTGGTCGTTCCTTTTTGGCGCGCGATTTCTTCGGATGTTTGTTCGTCGATATATGCCTTTCCTTCCTTGATTAGGCGCACGGCAAAGTCCCAAAGTTGCGGGAAGTAGTCGGAAGCGTAGTAGACGTTCGCCCATTGGAAGCCCAACCAACGAATATCTTCCATGATCGAATCGACATATTCCACTTCCTCTTTGACGGGGTTGGTATCGTCGAAACGCAAATTGCAAGTACCGCCATATTTGGCTGCCAATCCGAAGTCGAGGCAGATAGCTTTCGCGTGTCCGATATGTAAATAACCGTTCGGTTCGGGCGGGAACCGCGTTTGTAGGCGTCCTCCGTTCTTACCTTGTTCCAGATCTCCTATTACGCCGAGTTCTATAAAGCTGAGGCCTTTCTTTTCTTCCGCTTCTCCGTTTCTATTCTCTATTGTCATATCTCTATCGTCCTATTTCATGCGTTTTTGCATGCAATTTGTTTGCAAAAGTATGGGTTTTATTTCTGTTACGCAAACCGTAATAAGAATGTAACCAAACAAAAACATTTTGCATCGCCTTTTTCCATACCTTTGTGAGCAAATAAATTGATTATTACCCGAAAATAATAAAACTATGGCAAAGTTTATCGAAGCAGAGTTGCAACATTTGAAGAAAGAGTTGGGAGAAATGTGGACACTTGTGTATAATCAACTCGACCGCGTGGGCGAGGCTGTCCTGACAAACAACCGTGAGCTGGCAGAGCAGGTGCTTGTTCGTGAAAGTCGCGTGAATGCGTTTGAATTGAAGATTGATAGCGACATAGAAGATATGATTGCGCTGTACAATCCGGTCGGTGTCGATCTACGCTTGGTTTTGGCGGTGAGTAAAATCAATAGTAATCTGGAACGCTTGGGTGATTTTGCGGAAGGTATCGCCCGTTTTATGAGAGATTGCGACATGGTCGTTTTCGACGCCGATCTGATTCACCGGCTGAACCTGAACGAGATGATTAAAGAGGTGCTGGAAATGCTATATAACGCGAAACAGGCGATGGACGAGGAGAATATTGACATGGCCAACTCCGTTTTTATGAAAGACAATGTCGTTGACGAGATCAATGCCGCCGCTCCGCACGTGTTGGCACAGTACATCCAGAAAGACCCGAGTAGCACCTTGTTTTGCCTGAATATGATCAGCGTTTTTCGTAAGTTGGAACGCGCAGGAGATCATATTACGAATATAGCGGAAGAGATTGTTTTCTACATAGATGCCAAAGTTTTGAAGCATCAAGGCAAGGCGCACAAAGAAACTACGGATTAAAATTTCCGAAGAATGCTTTTTAAATTGTGTTACATGACATAAAAAAATGTTTGTGACTTACTAAATAAACGCACTATCTTTGTGCCGTTATCCTGAAGACAATCTTTTTACCTTAAAGAAGACTAATACGTATTGAAACAATAGGGGGAACTTGAGAAAGTCCCCTTTGTTGTTTTAAATAGCTCTCGGAACACGCGTGTTGCCTATGTGCGCATACTTAGCCGCCGTCTCCTTTCGTTTTCCCCCTTTCTACTGAAAATATGCGGCTTTGTTGTGGCAACGAGCGGCTTTGTTATTTGAATAAACGAGTATCTTATTCGCGCCACTCCTTATTATATATAAAGGAGCGTGCGCGCTAATTCCCTCAGAAACCTCCATTTTAGATTATTTAACTACGAATTTGTATTTATATTACGAATTGTTCGTAGTTTTGACGCATGAAAATCAAATAACTAACGAAGTATGCAAAAACTTACACTGCAAGAAGAAGAAGCGATGCTTTATATTTGGGAGTTGGGCGATTGTTGCGTGAAAGACGTCGTGAAGAAATATCCCGTTCCACAGCCGCCGTACACGACGATTGCCTCTGTCGTGAAGAATCTCGAAAAGAAGGGTTATCTGGAAGGTCGTTTGGTGGGCAATACGTTCTTATATGCGCCGATCGTCAAGGAGAACGAGTACAAACGGCAGTTCATGACGCAAGTAGTGCGTAACTATTTCGAGAATTCGTATAAGGAAATGGTGACATTCTGTGCGCGAAGCCGAAAGATCTCGGCGGACGAACTAAAAGATATTATTGATTTGATCGAACAAGGGAAGAAAGGATAGCCGTATGACTTCGTTACTTGTGTATTTCCTGAAAATAAATGTGGCATTGGCTCTGTTCTATGCGTTTTATCGGTTGTTTTTCAACAGAGATACCTTTTTCAAGGGGCGTAGAGTGCTGCTGCTTTTATTCTTTGTCGTAGCTGCGATCTATCCGCTCGTCAATTTGCAAGACCGCTTACAGGCTGAGCCGGTCGTCATGGCGGCGGCGGATATTTATGCGGTCACCGTCTTGCCGGAGACGCCGGCCTTCGTGGCGGAGACGCTTGATTGGAAAGACAAACTCCCGACGATCGGCGTATATCTCTATATCGGCGTGCTCGTCGCCTTGTTCTTGCGTTTGCTTATACAGTTTGGCAGCATCATTCGCTTGCATCATATCACGCAGACGGAGTATATAAAAGGTGTACGCGTGCAGCGGCTTCGTGGAGATATTACGCCTTTCTCGTTTTTCGGCTGGATATTTATCAACCCCGACCTGCATAGCGATCGCGAGATAGGCGAAATATTGACGCACGAACGGACGCATGTTCGCCAGTGGCATTCGTTGGACGTCATTGCGGGCGAGTTGTTTTGTATAGCTTGTTGGTTCAATCCGTTTGCCTGGCTCTTATGTCGAGAGGTTCGTACCAACCTCGAATTTCTGGCTGACAATTATGTATTAACAACGGGTTATGATCAAAAAACATACCAGTATCATTTGCTGGGATTGGCGCATCGTAGAAAAGTAGCTACTCTTACAAATAATTTCAATGTTTTACCTCTCAAAAAACGAATTAAAATGATGAATCGTAAACGTACAACGCATCTCGGCACCGTCAAATATTTGGCGTTCGTGCCGTTGGCCGCCCTTTTGTTGGTGGCAAGTAATATCGAAGCCTTGGCACGAGGTTTTCGATTCCATGTGGAAACGCCGCTGCAAAGCGGACAGTATGAGTATCGCGGCGTCGTATTGGGTGAAGATGGCAAGCCGGTGAAAAATCTGGTAGTCTTCTATACACCGGTCAGTGAGGATGCTGAACTCCAACGTGTACAACAATATAATGACGGTATTTCTATCGGAGGACTTAATGAGCCTGATCAGTTCAAACGTTTATCGCTCAACGATGATGGGACGTTTAGTGTAATGAGTACAGAGACTATCGGTTTTGTTTGTTTCGTGTTGAAAGATGGATATAGCATTTCCGAATCTCAAACTTATTACGACTTTGTGAAAATGCCTGCGGATCAGATTTCTAAGGTTCTCGTATATAAACTATGGGCTACGGATGCCAATAGGAAAGACCTTCGATTTATATTAAAGGATTCGGGCGTGCAAGGATTTGTGAATTTTAGAACCAAACCCACTGAACAGGGTAATTGATACCCGCATCTTCGGAAGAACAATCGGCAACGGATGCACTGCTTGTCATTACATAGCATTAGACTTCATAATTACCTCTCATTTATCTGTCTCGTTGTCCGATTGTTCTTTCAAGATGATACGTGTAGCCCCTTTATTTGGAAGATGAAGGGGCTTTTTGACCCCCTTTTTGAGATTATTAAGACGGGAAATGAGCACATTGTGAGACCATGCCTTGCAGGAAAGCTAAAAAAGTGGGATATTTGCAGCCATGATAGCACCGGTAGTTCCGCTAATTAGCTTGCTCATAAAAGGATTTATCATAGGAGTAGTAGTCTCTGCGCCCATGGGACCTGTGGGTATCTTGTGCGTACAACGTACTTTAAATAAAGGACGTTGGTACGGGTTCGTTACAGGATTGGGGGCTTCTATCAGCGACATCGCCTATGCGCTGTTGACGGGTTACGGCATGAGTTTTATTTTCGACTTTGTCAATACCAATTTCCTACTATTACAATTGATTGGCAGCGTTTTATTGTTGGCTTTCGGCGTTTATACGTTTCGTACCAACCCTACTAAATCGATGCGGCCTACTTCAAATAATAAGGGGACATACTTTCATAATTTTCTAACCGCCCTCATTGTGACGCTATCTAACCCGCTTATTATATTTTTGTTTATAGGCTTTTTTGCTCGCTTCGCTTTTGTGTTGCCTGAGATTCCTGCCGGCGAACAAATGCTGGGTTACATGGGGATTTTAGCGGGTGCGTTGACATGGTGGTTCGGTATCACGTTTTGCGTAAACAAGCTGCGCAAGGGATTTAGCGTGCAGAGTATTCGGACAATTAACCGCGTCATCGGCATTGTGGTGATTGTGGTGGCTGTATTCGGCGTATATTTTACGCTGACCGGTACTTCCGTACTTTACCAACACTAAGAAATATCGTTTCCGAAGGCTTTTAATACAATAATGGCTATGAATATATTGGTGACAGGTGCCAATGGGCAATTAGGTAACGAGATGCGGGTACTTTCGTCCCTGCATCCGAACAATACCTATTATTTTACCGACTATGCCGAGCTGGATATTTGCGACGCCGACGCAGTACGTGATTTTATCCGTGAGCAGCGCATTGACGTGATAGTCAACTGTGCTGCGTACACTGCCGTAGATAAAGCGGAAGACGAACCGGAATTTGCGGAGAAACTGAATGCGGTTGCGCCGGGCTATTTGGCAGAAGCTGCGCAGGCTTGCAGAGCCGCGTTGATACATATCTCTACCGATTATGTCTTTGACGGAACGGCACATCTTCCTTATGTGGAAAGTACGCCGACGTGTCCGAATTCGGTATATGGGCAGACAAAATGGCGAGGCGAGCAAGCTGTCAGCCGATGTAAGCGTAGTGTGGTGATTCGTACGGCATGGCTTTACTCTACGTTCGGAACTAATTTTGTGAAGACTATGATTCGTTTGGGGCACGAACGTACTTCGTTGGGCGTTGTCTTTGATCAAATCGGAACGCCTACTTATGCGCGCGATTTAGCTACGGCCATCTATGAAATTATTCGTCAGGGAGTAAAAGAAGAACCGACCGTCTACCATTTTAGTAATGAAGGCGTTTGCTCATGGTACGATTTTACGTTGGCAATTCATCGGCTTGCCAGCATTACGACCTGTGATGTGCGCCCGTTGCATACGCATGAGTATCCTGCCAAAGCCGCCCGTCCCGCTTATTCCGTACTCGACAAAACTCACATAAAAGCTGCTTTGGGTATTCGTATTCCGCACTGGGAGGAGAGCCTCGAAGCTTGTATCAAGTTGCTATCTGAATGAATGCAGAAATAGAACGGAGGCGAACATTCGCCATCATTTCACACCCGGATGCGGGTAAAACCACACTTACAGAGAAATTTCTCCTCTTCGGCGGGCAGATTCAGGTAGCCGGCGCCGTTAAAAGCAATAAAATACGCAAGACTGCTACCAGCGACTGGATGGAAATTGAGAAGCAGCGCGGTATTTCGGTCACTACTTCCGTGATGGAATTTGACTATCGGGATTATAAGGTAAATATCCTCGATACGCCGGGACACCAAGACTTTGCCGAAGATACGTTTCGTACGCTGACAGCGGTAGATTCGGTAATCATCGTAGTAGACGGTGCGAAGGGCGTAGAAACACAAACTCGCAAACTGATGGAAGTATGCCGTATGCGCAAAACACCTGTTATAATCTTTGTCAATAAGATGGATAGGGAGGGACGCGACCCCTTTGATTTGTTAGATGAGCTGGAAACTCAGTTGCAGATCTCGGTACGTCCGTTGTCGTGGCCTATTGATCAGGGCGTTCGCTTCAAAGGGGTTTACAATATCTACGAGCGAAAATTGGATTTGTACCAACCGTCCAAGCAAGTAGTTACCGAGAAAGTGGCCGTAGATATGGGCGGGAAAGAACTGGATACTCACGTCGGTGAAACACTCGCTGACAAACTGCGCGCAGATTTGGAACTTATTGAAGGCGTGTACCCAGCTTTTGATACGAAGAACTATCTTTCGGGTGATCTCGCACCTGTATTTTTTGGTTCGGCACTGAACAATTTCGGCGTACAGGAGTTGTTGGATTGTTTTGTAGAGATCGCGCCATCGCCACGTCCTGTCTCCGCAGAAGAACGTATAGTACGGCCGGACGAACCTAAGTTCACCGGATTTATTTTTAAGATTACGGCAAACATAGATCCGAATCATCGCTCGTGCATCGCCTTTTGTAAGGTATGTTCGGGCAGATTTATGCGCAACGCGCCCTATCGTCATATTCGCCAAGACAAGCAAATTCGTTTTTCCTCACCCACTCAGTTTATGGCGCAACGCAAAACGACGATTGACGAAGCGTGGGCGGGCGATATCGTCGGTCTGCCGGATAGCGGAGGTACTTTC
>JAISIB010000102.1 GCA_031262265.1 Prevotellaceae bacterium | reverse complement strand
CTCATCGAAAAGAACTGCAAATAATCACTTAAAAGGAACAAACAATATGAAGACAGTCATCAACACTTCGGCCGCACCGGCCGCTATCGGGCCTTATAGCCAAGCCATCCAAGCCGGCGGTTTCGTCTACGTATCGGGACAATTGCCGATCAACCCCGCCACCGGCACCATGCCCGAAGGAATCGAAGCCCAAACACGTCAGTCGATGGAAAATATCCGCAGCATCCTCTCCGAAGCCGGACTGGGGATGGAACACATCGTCAAGACCACCGTCTTACTGCAAGACATGTCTCTCTTCATGGGGATGAACACCGTCTACTCCGGTTTCTTTGCCGGCGACTATCCGGCACGCGCCGCTTTCGCCGTCAAGCAACTGCCGAAAGACGCTCTCGTGGAGATTGAATGTGTGGCCGTGGCCGGCTAATCTTCCATCGAAGCACTATTAAAGGAGAGCGGCAACAGGTTTGCCGCTTTTTCTATTTCGTAGATTCGGTCGCGCCCATACAACAATACGCGCATCGACTGTCCGTAACGATTCTCCACTTCCAACATCACTTGCCGGCACGCGCCGCAAGGAGGTATCGGATCGGCTATAAAGTCCTTCTCCGTGCGCGCCGCCACCGCCAACGTCTCTACCGGCATGTTCGGATATTGCGCATTAGCATAGAACAACGTCGTCCGTTCGGCGCACAATCCCGACGGATATGCCGCATTCTCCTGATTGCTTCCGCTCACCACCGTACCGTCTTTCAAACGGGCGGCCGCCCCCACCGAAAAGTGAGAGTAAGGCACATAGCTGGTAGCCGTAGCCGCCTTGGCAGCTTCAATCAGCGCACGGTCGTCCGCCGTCAGTTCATCGTAAGAATACACCTTCATATCGGTGCAGATAGCCAAATGTTCCATAATCATTCGTTATTTTGCAGGCAAAGGTAGCAAAAACTCCTTTAAAATAATGAAGGCATCCTCACGGACGCCTTCACTCATCTATTACATAATTCATTGTAATAATGAAAAAACACAAATTCGTTGAATTCATATCATGTTATGTACTATACAGGAGTTGGGCTACCAGGATTCGAACCTGGAAAGTCAGGACCAGAATCTGAAGTGTTACCATTACACCATAGCCCAATTCTTTTCGACGGCAAAGGTAATGTTTTTCTAAGTACATTTTCGTATCTTTGCACCGAATTTTTCAAATAACTCTATTTGATAATTGATTAATGAACGAAGAAAAATAATTAATGAACGAACAAAAAGCATTAATAGACGCCATTACCAAAGGAATCCAAGAGAAAAAGGGAAAAGGAATCATCGTAGCCGATCTAACGAATATCGGTGATACCATTTGTAAATATTTTGTCGTCTGCCAAGGGAATACTCCCAGTCAGGTGGCGGCGATTGTAGAATCGGTACGCGAAACGGTGCGCAACGAACACCGGTTGCGTCCCTCCTCCATCGACGGCCTACGCAACGCAGAGTGGGTAGCGATGGATTATGCCGACGTGCTCGTACACGTCTTCTTGCCCGAACCGCGCCAGTATTACAGTTTGGAGACACTCTGGGCGGATGCCGGACTGAAAACCGTCCCCGATCTGGATTAAGCAAACAAGACACACGTATGGAAGAACAGAAAAATAATATTCCGAACAAGGGTAACAACAACGCTCCGAACAACCGGTCATTTCGTCCGAAGTTCAATCTCAACCTGATGTACATGATTATTGCCATCATGTTGATTGCGTTGTATATGACCAATGAGGGAGGATCTGGTATCAACCAAGAGATCTCGTACAATGAGTGGCAGACCTATATCCGGCAAGGATATATCAGTAAGGTCGTAGCTTATGACGACCGCACGATAGAGTCTTACATCAAGCCCGACCACGTCAAAGACGTCTTCAAAGATAAGGCCGAAGAGGCCGGACGTAATCCGGTCGTTGTCACCAAATCGCTCACCCTGCAAGGCTTGGACGAGTTTCTACAAAAGGAGAAAGACGCCGGACACTTCGACGGACAGATCGTATCGAAAGAGAAAGGCAACTACTTCACCATGTTCCTCTTGAACGCCCTGCCGTTCATCGTGATATTCGGTCTGTGGATGTTCTTCATGCGCCGCATGGGTGGCGGAGGTTCTATCGGCGGCGGATTGTTCAGCGTCGGCAAGTCGAAAGCCCAACTCTTTGAGAAAGGCGGCAGCAACATATCGCACATCACCTTTAAGGACGTAGCCGGACAAGCCGAAGCCAAGCAAGAAGTGGAAGAAATCGTCGAGTTCTTGAAGTCGCCCCAGAAGTTTACCGACTTGGGCGGAAAGATACCCAAGGGAGCCTTGTTGGTAGGCCCTCCGGGTACAGGTAAGACACTGCTGGCCAAAGCCGTAGCCGGCGAAGCCAACGTGCCGTTTTTCTCACTGGCCGGATCAGACTTCGTAGAAATGTTCGTCGGGGTCGGTGCTTCGCGCGTACGCGACCTGTTCAAGCAAGCCAAAGAGAAAGCTCCGTGTATCGTCTTCATCGACGAGATAGACGCCGTCGGTCGTGCACGCGGTAAGAATCCCAGCATCGGCGGTAACGACGAACGGGAGAACACGCTGAACCAACTATTGACGGAAATGGACGGATTCGGCTCCAACAGCGGTATTATCATTCTGGCGGCCACCAATCGCGTGGACGTTTTGGACAAAGCATTGCTCCGTGCCGGACGCTTCGACCGACAGATACACGTCGACCTGCCAGACCTGAACGAACGTAAGGAAGTATTCGGCGTACATTTACGCCCCATCAAGATAGACAACACCGTCGACATTGACCTGTTGGCCAGACAGACGCCCGGATTTTCGGGTGCCGACATCGCCAACGTGTGCAACGAAGCGGCATTGATAGCCGCCCGTCACGGTAAGAAATTTGTCGGCAAACAAGACTTTCTGGATGCAGTCGACCGCATCGTCGGCGGACTGGAAAAGAAAAGCAAAATCACCACCGAAGGCGAACGTCGTTCCATTGCCTTGCACGAAGCCGGACATGCCAGCATCTCGTGGCTCTTGGAGTATGCCAACCCGCTCGTGAAAGTGACCATCGTACCGCGCGGACGCGCCTTAGGTGCCGCTTGGTACTTGCCGGAAGAGCGACAAATCACTACCAAAGAACAGATGTTGGACGAGATGTGCGCCACGTTAGGCGGACGTGCTGCCGAAGATTTGTTCCTCGGGCACATATCTACCGGAGCGATGAACGATCTCGAACGCGTCACCAAGCAAGCCTTCGGTATGATAGCCTATCTGGGCATGAGCGACAAGCTACCCAACCTATGCTATTACAGCAACGACGACTACTCGTTCGTCAAACCGTACAGCGACAAGACCGCCGAGATGATTGACGAAGAGGTGAAGAACATGGTAAACGAACAGTACAACCGCGCCAAGCAAATACTCTCCGAACACAAGGAACAGCATGCACAACTCGCGCAGCTTCTCATTGATAAGGAAGTGATCTTCGCCGAAGACGTAGAACATATTTTCGGTAAACGGCCGTGGGCATCCCGCTCGGAAGAAATCATGGGCGAACAGGATAAAGAGAAACATACCAAAGAATCTAACGAACAAAAAACAGAGAAAGCGTGAACAACTTCATCGAACGAACGCTCTCCGGTATTTTGTTCGTAGCAGTACTGGTAGTCGGTATTACGTGGAGCACGGATACGTGCATGTATCTCTTCGCACTGATTTCCCTGCTCATGATTAGGGAGTTCTCCCTGCTTATCGACCAGTCGGGACGCACATCCTTGCCTTCCGCCCTTTGCCTGTCGGGCGCATTGCTCGCTTTCGGCCTCGACAACGAACGTTGGATGGTCGTGTACGCCGTGTTCATCCTCATACTGTTCATTGCCGAACTCTATCGCAGACAGGAGCATGCGATAGAGAACTGGGCATTCATCGCTCTTACCCAATTATATATAGCCTTGCCATTGGCACTCGTCAACGTACTGACGCGCCATACGCCTCACTACGCCTTGCCGCTGGCCGTCTTCGTCTTCATTTGGCTCAACGATACCGGTGCCTATTGCGTAGGCTCCCTCGTCGGCAAGACGCCGCTCTTCCAACGTATCTCCCCGAAGAAATCATGGGAAGGAACCTGCGGAGGAGCTGCTTTCGCCATGATTTCCGCCGTCGTTTTTTACAGCGTGTTCCCCGAACTGCTCAGTGTTATGCAATGGATTGGGCTTTCGGTGATCGTCGTCATCTTCGGGACGTGGGGAGACTTGGTCGAATCGCTACTCAAACGAAAGCTGAACATCAAAGACTCCGGCAATTTCCTGCCCGGACACGGCGGTATACTCGACCGCTTCGATAGTTCGCTACTTGCCATTCCGGCGGCCGTACTCTATCTATATCTGGTTACATGAATCTAACTATCTAAAACGACATACTCAACTGATAATCACAAATTTTATTCCTCACATGAAGCTTTTCTTTATTTCTTTAATTTTAATCGGCCTCAGCGTATGCACAACTCACGCGCAGGAGGTCAGATGGGGTGCTGCCGCGGGAGCGAACTTCGCTACCGATAGCATCATGACGTTTAAGGCCGGAGCCAAAATGGAGTACGGCCTACCCTACCTCGAACATGGGGCTTTTCTCGACGTAAGTGCTTTATTGGCGATGCACCAAATTCGTACGCCACAGCGCACGCACAGGCCTTTATTCCTACAAGTACCTATTCATGTAGGCATTCGTCGGAATATCAACGGCGGCTATTCCTCATGCTTTGCCAGTGCCGGCGGTTACACCGCCTACGGTCTGTACGGATTAAATACTTCCTCAGGAGGGGGAGCGGGTAATTGTCGGCGATTCAACGCCGGCGTAGGCCTCAAAGCAGGTTTCGATCTGGACGGAGTCGGACAACTAAGCGTCGGCTACGACTATGCGCTCATCGGACTGTATGACAACGCCAAACAGGGAAGCTTCGCGCTGCTGTTAGCCGTTATGTTTTAAACAGTTACACCTAAAAACAAAAAAGAAGAAAGGGGCATTTCAACAATGCCCCTTTCTCACCAAACACGAATACTTCAAATAAACATTGAAACCACATGTCACTCTATCATATTACAAGTAACTTCTTATAAATTCTCTCGTCTTTATAAGAATAACAAATTAAGGGCATACATAGTTCATCAATATGCCAACTTTAACCTTTGTAATAAAAATGAAACAGGGTGTCACTCCACCGGAACCACCGCGTAACCCTGCTGTCGCAGCAAAGCGATCAGCCCGCGAG
>JAISIB010000036.1 GCA_031262265.1 Prevotellaceae bacterium | reverse complement strand
GTTGGGACGTCGTCGACATCGGCTTAGCCAGCACGCCGACCACCGAATTGGCCGTTACTATGGAGAAAGCATCGGGCGGTATCATCTTAACCGCTTCGCACAATCCGATACAATGGAACGCGCTGAAACTACTCAACGAACGAGGCGAGTTCTTGAACGACGCCGAGGGAAAAGAAATACTACGAACGGCGGAAGCCGAATCTTTCAGTTACGCCGACGTAGAACATATCGGCACCTATCGCTTCGACAGCCATTACAATCGCAAACATATAGACCTCGTTCTCTCTTTGGACTTGGTAGACGTAAACGCTATCCGTGCGGCGGGCTTCCGCGTAGCCGTCGACGCCGTGAACTCCGTAGGTGGTATCATTTTGCCCGAATTGTTGCACCGTTTGGGCGTAGAAGACGTGATGGTCATCAACGGTGAGGCCAACGGCCGATTCGCTCATAACCCTGAGCCATTGGAGAAAAATCTATCCGGTATAATGAACTTGATGCAACGCGGTATCGCCGACGTCGGATTCGTAGTTGATCCGGACGTAGATCGCTTGGCCGTGATTTGCGAAAACGGGGCGATGTACGGCGAAGAGTACACGCTGGTCACCGTTGCCGATTATGTGTTGAAGCACACACCCGGTGCGACGGTTTCCAACCTCAGTTCGACGCGCGCGCTACGCGACGTCACCGAACACTACGGTCAAACGTACGAAGCGGCTGCCGTGGGCGAAGTAAACGTAGTGGCCAAAATGAAAGAAACGGGTGCGGTCATCGGCGGAGAAGGCAACGGCGGAGTGATTTATCCGCCGGCGCATTACGGACGCGACGCGCTGGTGGGGATAGCCCTCTTCCTAACGCATCTGGCGCACGAGAGAAAAAGCGTCAGCGAACTACGTTCTGCGTATCCCTCCTATTACATGGCAAAAAATCGTATAGAGTTATCACCCGAAACCGATGTGGATGCTATCTTACAACAGTTGAAAAATCATTTTAGCAACGAGCATATCAATGATATCGACGGCGTTAAGATTGATTTCCCCGACCGTTGGGTGCATTTGCGTAAGAGTAACACCGAACCGATCATTCGGATATACAGCGAAGCTCCGACGTTGGAAGAAGCGGAAAGGCTCGGCGAAGAAATTATCGCCTTAGTTAGTCAATTATAGTCGGAAGATATTTCGATTTCCTCGTAAGATAAAACAAAAAATAGGCGTGCCGTTCGATTACTTGGCACGCCTATTTGTTTTTACTGGTTATCCAACTGTTCCTTCATGTCGATCTCTTCTCCATGCGCGTCATAAAACGCATATTCAAGGAATCCGAGTTTCTGACTGGGGATAATGGATAACTTACATCCGTACTTCATTCGCCACCGCCACTTCAAGGATACAACACCTTGGTTTATATAGGCAGCGATATACGGGTGAACGTGCAACGAGAAACGTTTTACCTTCAATTTATGGGCCATGTAATCAATTTTACTCTCCAACGTATCCGTAAACAATATGGAGGACTTAATCTTTCCGGTGCCGAAACACGTCGGACAAGACTCGGTCGTCGTCACATCCATTGCCGGACGCACGCGTTGCCGCGTGATCTGCATCAGTCCGAACTTGCTAAGGGGCAGTATATTGTGTCGCGCCCTGTCTTTCTGCATGTTGGTCATCATCCGCTCATACACTTTCTGACGATTGGACGGTTCCGACATGTCGATGAAGTCCACGACGATAATACCACCCATATCGCGCAATCGTAGTTGACGAGCCAGTTCGTCGGCCGCACCCAAGTTTACTTCCAACGCATTGCCTTCTTGGCCGCTGGGATTCTTCGTGCGATTTCCGCTATTGACATCTACGACGTGCAAAGCTTCGGTGTGTTCGATGATCAGGTAGGCACCGCTTTTGTAACTAACGGTTTTCCCGAAGGAAGCCTTGACCTGTTTCGTAATGGCGAAGTTGTCAAAAAGAGGAAGTTGCCCTTTGTAATGTTTGACGATTCCTACGCGTTCGGGGGCTATGAGCGTCACGTAATCTTTGATTTCCTGATACACGATCGCGTCATTGACGTAGATATTCTCAAACGAAGGATTGAATAAGTCGCGCAAAAGTGCTACCACCCTACTCGTCTCTTCATAGATCAGCGTAGGGTATTTGTTGTTCGACCTTTGCACGATTTTTACGGCGTCTTCCCATTGTCTTACCAGCACTTTAAGTTCCCCGTCGAGTTCGGCTACGCGTTTTCCTTCGGCTACCGTGCGTACGATCACCCCGAAGTTTCGGGGTTTGATGCTTTGCAAGAGCTGCTTCAGGCGCGCCCGTTCTTCGCTCGACTTAATTTTTTGCGATACGGATATTTTATCGTTGAACGGTATCAGTACGAGATACCTTCCGGCGAATGAAATCTCCGACGTTAGCCGTGGTCCCTTCGTAGAGATGGGTTCTTTGGCTATCTGCACCAGCACCTCCTGTCCGACTTTGAGCGTGGCGGCAATCGTACCGTCTTTCTCCAGCTCGGGAAGCATGTTGGTCTTCGTAATCAGAGGGGTCTTCTTTTTGTCACTTAAAGCCTGCCTGACAAACTTATCCAGAGAATTGAACTGTGGCCCCAGATCTAAATAATGAAGGAAAGCGTCTTTCTCGTAACCGACGTCCACAAAACACGCATTCAGCCCGGGCATCAATTTCTTGACCCGTGCCAGATACATATTCCCTACGGTGAATGAGGCATTGCGCCCCTCACGCTGAAGTTCTACCAAGCTCTTGTCTTCCGTGAGCGCGATAGCGACTTCCTTCGGTTGTACGTCAACAAAAAGTTCGCTTGTCATCCTTTTTTCCGGGTTGCTGTTTACATTATAACACGAAGAACAAACCTGAAAGGCACTTCACAGCTCGGCTTTACAAGTTTGTTCTTCTATTCTTTGCTTGTGTTAGACTAAAATATCATTTCCGACTCTTATGTCTGTTCTTTCTCAGTCTTTTTTTACGCTTGTGCGTCGACATTTTATGTCTTTTCTTTTTCTTTCCGCTAGGCATAATCGCTTTACTTTAAGGGGTTAATACTATTTGCTGTCTTTATTTCAATTCTTTGCTTACCGATTGAATAAAAGTCTTCGACGGTTTGAACGCCGGCACTTGACGGGGCGGCACGATAATCGTCGTGTTTTGCGTAATGTTACGTGCTGTTTTTCTCGCTCTCTGCTTAATGATGAACGAGCCAAAGCCTCTTAGATAAACATTGTTTCCTTCTACCAACGCTTCCTTTACCGTGTCGATAAAAGCCTCGACGCATACGCTTGCCACCGTACCTTCTATTCCGGTGTGCTTTGAGATTTCTTTTACAATTTCTGCTTTTGTCATAATATTAAAGTTTTATGTGGGTTTATTTCTTTGATTGTCATACAATTCTACTGCGAAAAACAGTGTGCAAATATACGGTTTTCCGAACAAGGCGAGAAATATAATCCTAACTATTTGTATTTTTGCGCATGAATTTCACCCAATTACTAATCTCTTGGTATGCAGAGAACAAGAGAGAGTTGCCTTGGCGCGACATCCGAGACCCGTATGCCATCTGGATTTCCGAGATTATTTTGCAGCAGACGCGCGTTGCGCAAGGATATGACTATTTCATACGCTTCATGCGCCGCTTTCCGGATGTCGGCACGTTGGCGACGGCTCCGGCGGACGAAGTGATGAAATACTGGGAGGGCTTGGGATACTACTCTCGGGCGCGCCATCTACACGAGGCCGCCCGCAGCCTGACGACCGGCCGGTTTCCCACGACCTATGAGGGCGTACGCGCACTCAAAGGCGTAGGCGACTATACGGCGGCGGCCATTTGCTCATTCGCCTACGACATGCCCTACGCCGTAGTCGACGGAAACGTTTACCGCGTCCTATCGCGCTATTTCGGCATCGACACACCCATAGACACCACGCAAGGGAAAAAACTGTTCGCCGCCATGGCCGACGAACAGTTGGACAGGCGACAACCGGCCA
Source organism: Prevotellaceae bacterium (assembly GCA_031262265.1). Classification (GTDB taxonomy): domain Bacteria; phylum Bacteroidota; class Bacteroidia; order Bacteroidales; family Bacteroidaceae; genus JAISIB01. The sequence goes on along the minus strand of JAISIB010000036.1, from coordinate 1,530 downwards.
CCTACAATCAAGCCATTATGGACTTCGGTGCCTTGCAGTGCTTGCCGCAGTCGCCCGACTGCCTATCGTGCCCGTTAGTAGAGTCGTGCGCAGCCTTTCGCTCCGGCTGCGTGTCGGCATTGCCCCGCAAACAACATAAAACGAAAGTGCAAGACCGACACCTTATATATATATATACGCAAGCCGGCGACTACACCTTCATTCGCAAGCGGGAAGGCAACGATATTTGGAAGAATCTGTTCGAGTTTCCGCTCATCGAACCGGAACAACCGCTCACCGAAGCCGAATTGCGCCGCACGCCGGCATTTCGCGCGCTGTTCGGAGACGTTCCGATAGTCTTGACATTGAGACATAAGGGCTTGAAGCACGTACTCAGCCACCGCATTCTCCATGTCGACTGCTACGACGCCATACTACCGTCCACCGTGCACGAACTGACAGGGTATCGGCGCATAACTACCGACGAACTGTCAAGCTATGCCTTTCCACGTCTCATCCGGCTATTTTAATATGGGAATACCGACGTTCTCCACCGCCACCCGCGACTTCATTCGGGCACATAGCCACGAGGATGTCTATCGTTTGGCCTTACAAGCCGGACGTTATCCCGAAGTTGATATGCGCGCGGCCGTACAACAAATCGACGGGCGGCAACGAATGGAACAGAAGGTACCCGCATGGGCAGCTCGCGAAGATATTCTCTACCCACCCCACCTTTCCGTCGAGCAATGTTCGTCCGAAATAACGGCACGTTACAAGGCGGAATGGATAGGCGGCCGTACGCTCGTCGACCTAACGGGCGGATTGGGCGTAGACACAGCTTTCTTGTCCGAACGCTTCGAGCAAACCACGTACGTAGAAGAGAATGCGGAGCTGTGTAGCTTGGCGCGGCACAACTTCGCCTGCCTGCAACTGCCGATAGAGACCGTCCATGCAGACGCGACTGCCTATCTGCGACAGATGACTCCCGTAGACGCCATCTATATAGACCCCGCGCGGCGCAACGACGACGGACGAAAGGTGGCGGCCTTATCCGATTGCAAACCCGACATACTATCGTTGCTTCCCTTGCTCAGGAGCAAAGCATCCGCCGTCCTGCTAAAACTATCGCCCATGCTGGACATTTCGATGGCAGCGACCGAGCTTACCCCCGTATCGGCGGTGCACGTCGTCGCCGTGCGTAACGAATGCAAAGAAATCTTGGTCGCGCTCTCCGACCCTACGCCGCCGGAATATCCGATACGTTGCGTCAACCTACGCGGGGCGGAGCGACAAACATTCGCCTTCTATCCCTCGGAAGAACGACAGGCCGCGTGCCGCTATGCAGATGAAGTGCTGAACTATCTCTATGAGCCGAACGCCGCCATCCTGAAAGCCGGCGCATTCAAACTACTTGCTGCACGCTTCGGACTCTTCAAACTACACCCCAATAGCCATCTGTACACATCCGACAGCCCGATTGTCGATTTCCCCGGCCGCCGTTTCCGCGTCACGGCTTGGGGTAGCGGACATGGCAAGCACGTCGTGTCC
>JAISIB010000034.1 GCA_031262265.1 Prevotellaceae bacterium | reverse complement strand
TCCTATAATAATCTGGGAGATATAAATGCCGCGATAGAACTGATAGACGACTTTGACGAAACGACGTTTGCCATTCTGAAGCACAACAATGCGTGCGGTGTGGCATCGCGCCCCACTGTGCTCCGCGCATGGAAGGATGCGTTGGCCGGCGACCCTGTTTCTGCCTTCGGCGGCGTGTTGATAACGAATGCCGTCATTGATAAAGAAACGGCAGAAGAGATTAATAAGATATTTTTCGAGGTCATCGTGGCGCCGGATTACGATGTTGACGCTTTGGAGATACTCGGACAAAAGAAGAACCGCATAATCTTGGTGCGTAAAGAAGGCGTACTGCCGAAGCGGCAATTCCGTTCGTTGCTCAACGGAGTTTTGGTGCAAGATCGCGACCTTGTTCGTGAAACGCGCTCCGAGCTTAATTATGTGACGACCGCTCATCCGACGGATACGGAAGTAGCAGATTTGTTGTTTGCCAATAAGATCGTGAAGCAAAGTAAGTCTAACGCTATAGTACTGGCTAAGAACAAGCAACTTTGCGCCAGCGGGGTGGGACAGACTTCGCGCGTAGATGCACTGAAACAAGCCATAGATAAAGCACATGCTTTCGGTTTTGATTTACAAGGCGCAGTCATGGCTTCGGATGCGTTCTTCCCGTTTCCGGATTGCGTAGAAATTGCCGATAAGGCAGGTATTACGGCCGTCATTCAACCAGGCGGTTCTATTAACGACAAAGCTTCTGTCGCGTACTGCGAAGCCAATCATCTGGCGATGGTAACAACGGGTATTCGCCATTTTAAGCACTAATAAATTTAATACTACTATGGGATTATTCTCTTTTACTCAGGAAATAGCTATTGATCTTGGCACAGCCAATACCATTATTCTTCATAATGGCAAGATTGTGGTGGACGAACCTTCTGTCGTTGCGTTAGACCAGCGAACGGGAAAAATGATAGCCGTGGGAAACAAGGCTAAGATGATGCACGAAAAGACGCACGACAACATCCGTACGATTCGTCCGTTGCGGGATGGCGTGATTGCCGACTTTTACGCTTGCGAGCAGATGATACGCGGATTGATCAAGATGGTTAGTTCCAAGAAGCACCTCTTCTCGCCGTCGTTGCGGATGGTGATCGGCGTACCGTCGGGAAGTACCGAAGTAGAACTTCGTGCGGTGCGCGATTCCGCCGAACATGCGGGCGGGCGAGACGTCTATTTGTTGTTCGAACCGATGGCCGCAGCTATCGGCATAGGTATTGACGTTGAAGCACCCGAAGGCAATATGGTGGTAGACATCGGCGGCGGAACGACGGAAATTGCCGTTATATCGCTTGGCGGTATCGTAGCCAATAATTCAATTCGTGTGGCTGGTGATGAACTGACGGCAGATATTCAGGAATACATGAGCCGCCAACACAATGTGCGAGTGAGTGAGCGCATGGCCGAACGCATTAAAATCAATGTGGGTGCTGCACTGACGGATTTGAGTGACAATGCGCCGGAGGACTACGTCGTGCACGGACCGAATCGCATTACCAGTTTGCCGTTGGAAGTACCTGTTTGTTACCAAGAAATAGCGCATTGCCTCGAACGTACAATCGTAAAAATAGAAACAGCCATCCTTGCATCCTTAGAGCATACGCCGCCTGAACTTTATGCCGACATCGTTCGCAATGGTATCTATTTGGCCGGCGGAGGTGCGTTGTTGCGTGGACTTGACAAGCGACTCACGGACAAAATCAACATTCAGTTTCACGTAGCCGAAGACCCGCTCCACAGCGTAGCGAGAGGAACGGGTATTGCATTGAAGAATATCGACCGATTTACGTTCTTAATGAGATAAAACGGCTTTAATACGACTACCGACCGATGCGCCATCTCCTTGAATTCTTGTGGAAATACAACTACTTCTTTGTATTTGTCTGCTTGGAAGTGGTTAGTGTCGGTCTGTTGGTACGTTTCAATCACTATCAGCAGGGAGTTTTCTTTTCGTCGGCCAATAGATTCACGGGCGGTATTTATCAACTCACTAACAGTGTGGTTTCTTACTTCCACCTACGTACCGTCAATGAAGAACTGCTTGAACAAAATTTGTATCTGACGGCCGAGGTTGAACAACTGAGGGAGCGTTTGATAGAACATTATGACGATAGCTTATGGAGGTCGGAAATGAGTACGCTTTTGTCCGAAGATTACCAAATAACTCGCGCGCATGTGATAGGGAATAGCATCAATTTGCCGGACAACTACCTCACGTTGGACAAAGGGACGGCGGATGGTATCGGCGAGGATATGGGTGTGGTAGACGGCAAAGGGATTGTCGGCATCGTCTATCTCTCTTCTTCGCATTACTCCATTGTTATTTCTCTGTTAAACGGCAAATCGAACATCAGTTGCAAGTTGAAAAATAGCGGGCACTTTGGCTATTTGCAATGGGACGGTAACGACTCTCACTATGCCTATTTGCGAGATCTACCGCGTCATGCCGAATTTCATCGAGGCGATACGGTAGTTACCAGTGGCTACTCGGCCATCTTTCCCGCCGGTTTGCCGGTAGGGACTATTGACGATATTGCCGAGTCAAATGATGGTTTCTCTTACTTGTTAAAAGTAAAATTGGCTGCGGACTTGGCACGCGTTGACAACGTTCGAGTGATTGCTCGCAAGGGGGCTGTCGAACAATCCGAATTGAAACAGCGAATTTCATCGAAATGATACACAAAACCGTACAACGGACAGGGTGGTTTATAGGACTGGTGTTGCTGCAAGCCATCGTACTTAACCGCATTTATTTGTTCGGGTATGCTACGCCGTTTCTCTACATCTATTTTTTAATACGCTTTGACGTCCATGTCTCTCGTAACCGTCTCATGCTATGGGCATTCTTTTTGGGGCTGGCAGTTGACGTGTTTTCCAATACGCCCGGCGTCAATGCGGCAGCCTCCGTGTTGTTCGCATTTGCACGCCCGATGCTGCTTAATCTTTTTATTTCGCCGGATCCGGACGAAATGCCGACACTTGCATTGCACAGCTTAGGCATTCCGAAATATCTTCTCTACATCGTTTTCGGTGTCTTGCTGCATCACATGGCCTTGTTTGCTTTGTTGTATTTTTCG
>JAISIB010000013.1 GCA_031262265.1 Prevotellaceae bacterium | reverse complement strand
TGGTCGAGTTGGACGGCGGCAAGAAGATGTTGATTAGTGAATCCGATATTGAAGATTATCCGGGTATCTACCTGACCAATGCGAAAGGCGTCAACGAATTGTCGGCTGTCTTTGCACCGTATCCAAAGAGCGAAAAGCAAGGCGGGCATAACAATTTGCAAATGCAAGTGACCGCGCGTGAGCCGTTCATCGCGAAAGTATCCGGAGCGCGTACGTTCCCGTGGCGGTTTGCCGTCATCACGACCGAAGATGCGCAATTGGCAGCTACGGATATGACGTATAAGCTCGGTGCGCCGTCGCGCGTGCCGGATATTTCGTGGATAAAGCCCGGAAAAGTGGCGTGGGATTGGTGGAACGACTGGAATATCGAGGGCGTTGACTTCGTTGCCGGCATCAATAACGCGACTTATAAGTTTTATATTGATTTCGCTGCCAAGAACGGCATCGAATACGTCATATTGGACGAGGGATGGTCGGTAAACGGCAAAGCAGACTTAATGCAAGTGGTTCCCGAGATAAATCTTCCCGAGCTGGTGGCGTACGCAAAGGCGCGTAACGTAGACATCGTGCTTTGGGCGGGCTATCATGCGTTCAATAGGGATCTGGAAAACGTGTGTCGTCACTATTCGGAGATGGGTGTGAAAGGATTCAAGGTAGATTTCATGGATAGAGACGACCAACCGATGGTAGCGTTTATGAGTCGCGCTGCCGCTACGGCTGCCAAGTACAAACTCTTCTTGGATCTGCACGGCATGTACAAGCCGGCCGGACTGAACCGCACGTATCCGAACATTCTCAACTTTGAGGGCGTATTCGGCTTGGAACAAATGAAGTGGGCGCCGCGTAATACGGATCAGATGAAGTATGACGTGACAATTCCTTTCATTCGTCAGGCGGCCGGACCGTTAGATTATACGCAAGGCGCGATGCGCAATGCCGGCAGACGCAGTTGGGCGGCCAGCAATTCCGAACCGATGAGTCAAGGTACCCGTTGTCATCAGTTGGCACTCTACGTTATCCTCGAATCGCCGTTCAATATGTTGTGCGATGCGCCGACGAATTACATGCGCGAGCCGGGGTCCGTTGAATTTATCACGCAAGTGCCCACCGTGTGGGACGAGACGCGCGTCTTAACGGGTAAGATGGGCGAATATATCCTGACGGCGCGCCGCAAAGGTAATGTTTGGTATGTAGGAGGCTTGACCAACTGGACGCCGCGCGAATTGACGGTGGATCTCTCGTTCTTGGGCGAGGGAACCTACCAAGCTACGCTCTTCAAAGACGGCGTAAATGCGAACAAGCGGGCAACGGATTATAAAAAGACGACCTTTGAAACGAACAGCGCGCAAAAACTGAACATTCGTTTGGCATCGGGTGGCGGATTTGCTCTGCGTTTGGAAAAATGAGTAAATGATTTGTTGGCGGAATGAGAGGATGTACTACTTTCATTCTGCCAACGAAATTAGCCCCAATACGGTATGCGGAGAATATACGAACTATTCTCCGCGTATTTGCGGGATATAATGCTTATATTTCATCGAAAAGAATACTTGTTCGTCTTGCCTAAGGTATATTAAATGGTTGTTGAAAAATTATTATATTATGAATTGGCGATTTCTTCTATATACTCTATCATTATTCTTTATAAGTTGTTCCCAAGCGTATGACGGTAGCGACGAAACGCTCGCGCATTTTAGAAACGTATTCATCAAAGATACATTGATGACCAGTAGCTATATTGATTTAGAAAAGTATGACATATTAGAACCTGTACATGCTATTAAGCGGGATGGAATGTTTTATCTTTGGCATACTACATCGTACGACAGCATCATTGCCCGTATCAATCCCAAAGATAATACCGTTATCCAAGGTGTTTCGGAAGGCCAAGGCCCCGGTGAGATCATTCCCGGAATAAGTTTTCAGATATGGCGGGATACCTTATTGATATATGAAGCAAATCGTACTCGTTACCATGTAGTAAATGATAATGGAGAAGATCTCTACCTCTCTGATTACAGAGAGATTTCAAAGGATCCAAGTGTTGGATTCATATCTAAGATACATCTCTTGACAGATGGTTATATTATTCAAGGCATTCAGCAGGGATTAGACAATGCATGGCTATCCACTTATAACAATGAGAACTCCGTAACCTCTACGATTGCTTTTCCCGATTATGAAGCGTACGAAGGGGTCGACAGTTGGTACATCGGATTCATACTCTCAGGTACTATCATAGCTTTGTCTCCGGATAAACAGAAAATTGTTTGTACGCATAGAAGCGGAGGAAGTAGTATCTATTTCGGGGTGATTAAGAATGGCAACAGCGTACATGAAGTTAAAAGATGGAATTATCAAGCACCGATACTTCGCAAGGTATTGCTTGAGGGTGTTGAAGCAACGGTCGAGACGCGTTTAAGCCCTATGTCTTTTATGGGTTTAGCTTGTTCGGACAAATATGTGTATGCCGTTTATGCCGGTAGAACGATAGAGGAATATGGCATTACCGAGGCATTTCAAGGAGATCATCTGTTGATCTATGATTGGAAAGGAAATCCGGTCAAGCATTACTTACTGGAAAAACCCCTCTATTCGTTAGGCTACGAAGAGGAGACTCAGACGCTCTATGGTATCAGTTATGATCCGGAAGGCGTATTGGTAGAGTATCAGTTAAACGAAGAAGGGTTGTAGCTCGCAGTAAACTTATAGGTGCCGTTTGGCGCTATATTACATAAAGAGGGTATGTCAAAATATGCCTTTTGAGGTTTATACCCCTCTTACAGCATTTTGTAAGAGGGGTTTATAAAATAGTCCTTTTGACGCACCTCCTTGTGAGTATGCCAAACAGGCGCATAATTTCCTCACTGTGGGGTGTTACCTGAATAGCTTTTGGGCAAAGGAATGTAAGTCATAACGCCATACATACATGGTGTGTCCGCCGTCTGCTATCTGGGAGTAGTCTGAGTTAATGCCGTATTTAGCAAAGATTGCCCGCGTAGGCTGGGTGTTCCGCGTCGCCATGTCGGTCGGACCTCCATCTGTAAACAAGAAGTACTTGAAGTTCTTCTTCATTGTCGGGGCGGCCTCCTCTACACGTTTCTCGTATTTGGCGAACGCTTCGGGAGTATTGGCAAACAATCCCGAACTCATAATAATCACGTAAGAGAACTTGCCCGGGTACCTGACTATCGTTTCAAGGGTTTCCATGCCGCCCATCGACAGTCCCGCTATGGCTCTGTGCGGCGTGTCGTTATACACGCGGAAGTTTGATTCCACATAAGGAATAATGCTTTCGCCCAAGTCCTGCGCGAAGGTTTCCACCGGTATGCCGCCGTCAGGCATGACCACGACCATCGGCGTTATCTTCCCTTCCGCAAAGAGATTGTCCAGTATCCATCCCGCTTTGCCGGATTCCGTCCAATAGGTGTCATTGTCACCGCCGCCGTGAAGAAGATACAGAACGGGTAGCTTCTCGTTTCCTGTGAAATAGCCCGGCGGCGTCCACACATGCACACGGCGTTCTGTCTTGGTAGCGTTTGATTTGTAGTGGGCAATCGTTACCATCCCGTGAGGAACGTCGCGTTTCTGCCAGAACAGGTCGGAGCCGGGTCTGACAACGTCAACCGTTGGGTGGAAGTCGGCCATTATCGGATTCTTGGGATCGTACACTTTCGCTCCGTCCACGATAAAGAAATAGCGGTAAACGTCGGGTCTGGCATTGGGTGCAGTGACCATAGTCCACACTCCGTCAGCGGATTTTCCGACAGTCTTTCCCTCTATTTCCCCGCCAAGTTGTACATACTTGGCATTCGGTGCATAAAATCTGAATGTACCGCTTCCGTCGGGATTGGCGGTGAAAGAGGTGAGCGTGTCACCGGGAGTGAGTTGCCTGCGTTGAGGCTGAGCAGTCGCGTACATAGTTCCCGCGACAAGCATTAAAGCGCATAAAAAATACTTCATCATATTAGAATTTATTGAGTTTACAATAGGGCACAAAGATATGATAAAGTCAGCAATATAATAGAAGTATTTGCAAAATAAATACAGATTTTGTGTTGGTGTCCGACCGTATCTCTATCTCTACATTAAAGATGTGTATTTGCAACTTGAAGATATATATCTTTAAGTTAAAGATAGAGTTTTCCTTGTGAGTGGGGAGTTTTTCCTCAGAGGTTCGCTCAATAACTTATGAGGATAGTAGAAGAAGCAAGGATGAAAGATTACACAAAAAGCGTGTAAACTCCGGATCGAAGTTTACACGCTTTTCGCTTGGTTGGGTAAGTCGTGGTTCTTACTTGATTTCCCATTTATCACCCGCCATGAGCAGTTCTTCCAACGTGCGGGCAGGTTTTTTGGCTTTTACTTGTGCGATTTGGTCGTGCACGCCGGTTTCGTACGTGGGAGCGGCCACGTCGCGAATGACGCCCAGTGCGATAGGGAAGTCGCCTTCCATCATCGCGAGCTTCAAGTGCAACGTATAGTCTTCGGTGTGTGCGTCGTGGACGAGCAGATCTTTTTCGGTGATACCGTTTTCTCCGATTTTGACTACTTTTAGTCCGAATCCTTCCTGCATTAGTCCCAGTTCGTTGCTTTCTCCGAAAATCATCGGTTGGCCTTGCCGCAAATAGATGGCGTGCTTAGCGCGATCGGCTTTGGTGGCAACGATGCTTTGCGAGCCGTCGTTGAAAATGACGCAGTTTTGTAGTACCTCTACGACCGATGCTCCTTGGTGTCGGGCGGCGGCCGTCAACACTTCTACGGAGGCTGCTCCGTCGACGTCTACGCATCGGGCAAAGAAGTGACCGCGTGCGCCGAATACCAATTCAGCCGGTCGGAACGGGTCTTCCACCGTGCCGTACGGAGAGGATTTGGTGACGATGCCGCGCGGTGAGGTGGGCGAATACTGTCCTTTGGTCAATCCGTAGATACGGTTGTTGAGCAAAATGATATTGAGGTCGACGTTGCGACGAAGCGCGTGAATAAAGTGATTGCCGCCGATGGCTAAACCATCGCCGTCGCCGGATATTTGCCAGACGCTCAATTGCGGATTGGCAACCTTGACGCCGGTAGCGACTGCCGCACCGCGTCCGTGTATCGTGTGGAATCCGTACGTATTCATGTAGTAGGGCAGGCGTGACGAGCAGCCGATACCGGAAATGACGGCGGTTTGATGCGGCAGCAGCTGCAATTCGGCCATCGCCTTGTGCAACGAGTTGAGCAGCGAGTGGTCGCCGCAACCCGGACACCAACGTACGTACTGATCGCTCTTATAATCTTTCGGAGTGTATTTCAATTCGCTCATATTACTTTTCCTCCATGATTTTAGTGAATGATTCAACCAACCGCATGACGTTGAACGGTTGTCCCTTGATGCGGTTGAACTGATAGAGATGCAGCTCGGGCACTTTATCGTGCAGCACGGAAGCAAACTGCCCCGTGTTTTGTTCGGCCACTACGACCTTCGGATATTTTCGTAGCACCTCTTCCGTATTCTTCGGTAGCGGATTGAGGTATTGGAAGTGAGCCAACGCCACTTTCTTGCCGGATTGTTGCATCACTTCGAGTGCCGAGTACAGATGTCCGTAGGTGCCGCCCCAACCGACTATCAGTAGTTCGGCGTCTTCCTTGTCGCCTTTCACTTCCAACGGCGGGATGCTGTCGGCAATACGTGCTATCTTGTTTGCGCGTATTTCGGTCATCTTTTGGTGGTTGGACGAATCCGTAGAGATGCTGCCTGTCGCAAAGTCTTTCTCCAATCCGCCGATACGATGCTGAAATCCTTCCGTGCCGGGTATTGCCCAACGGCGTACTAGCGTTTCTTCATCGCGTTGGTAAGGTTTCCATCCGGCTTGTATCTCGGGTGTGACGTACGGCGGCTGAATGGGCGGATACGTATCTAAGGAAGGAATCTTCCAAGCGGAAGCTCCGTTGGCCACGTATCCGTCGGTCAGCAGAATGACGGGCGTCATGTGCTCTAAGGCTATCTTGGCAGCCATATATGCTGCGTCGAAGCAATCGGCAGGAGACATGGCGGCGACGACGGGTAGGGGGCTTTCGCCGTTACGACCGTACAACGCTTGCAACAAGTCCGTCTGCTCGCTTTTGGTAGGCATGCCGGTAGACGGACCGCTACGCTGTACGTCGACAACGACCAGCGGAAGCTCCGAAATGACGGCGAGGTTGATGGCTTCGCTTTTCAGGCAAAGACCCGGTCCGGAAGTAGTCGTAGCAGCCAGACAGCCGGCAAAAGCGGCGCCGATCGCACTGCAACAGCCGGCAATCTCGTCTTCGCACTGCACGGTGATTACACCCAATTCTTTGAACTTCGACAAGTAATGCAGGATGTCCGTAGCCGGCGTGATGGGGTACGAGCCTAAGTAGAGTTGCAAACCGGCTTTTTCGGCGGCGGCAACCAACCCGTAAGCCGTTGCCAGATTGCCGTTGACGTCGGTATAGAAACCTTTTTCCTTGTTGCCTTTGGATTCTACGCGATAGGTGGGCACGGAAAGGTGCGTATTGTGTCCGTAGTTGTATCCGTCGGTCAATATCTTGATGTTCGCTTCGGCGATGGTCGGCTTTTTGGCAAACTTGTCGTTCAGCATGTGCATGGCATAGTCCAAAGGACGATTGAAGAGCCAACACACCATACCCAGTGCGAACATGTTTTTGCAGCGCACGATGGTTTTGTTGTCCAGTCCGCTGTCTTTCAGACTGTCCTTGCACATCGTCGTAATAGGAGCGTCTATGACTTGGTTCGTCAAGCCTAATTCGGAGAACGGGTCGTTTGTCGTGAACAGGGCTTTCTCCAAATCTTTACTCGTGAACGTATCCGTATCGATAATGATAATGGATTGGGGCGTTAAGAACTTGGCATTTGTTTTCAATGCGGCAGGATTCATCGCTACCAAGACGTCGCATTTATCGCCGGAAGTAAAGACCTTGTCGGAACCTATGTGCACCTGATAACCGGAAACGCCGCTGATTGTACCTTGCGGAGCGCGGATTTCTGCCGGATAGTCGGGAAAGGTAGCGATGTCGTTGCCTAAGACCGCCGACAGATTGGAAAAGATCGTACCGGCCAGTTGCATCCCGTCGCCGGAGTCGCCGGAGAAACGGACAACCACCCGTTTCTTTTCCTTGACTGTTATTTCGTCAATCATAATTGTGAGAATATCTTGTTGTTTATGCGTTTGTTAAAGCGCGCCAAATTTCGCAAAGTTGCCCGACTTAGCAAAATCTTTTGGGCTTATTCGTCTGATTTCGCTGGAATAGTCTATCTTTGCCACGCTTTTGAGCTTTGCTGCCCTTGTAGTTCAATGGATAGAACGGAAGTTTCCTAAACTTTAGATTCGGGTTCGATTCCCGGCGAGGGTACGTAGCGGGTGAGGAGTTTGAAAGAAGGTATGTCGTTAAGTAGTAACGATTTGGAAAGGAACGACCCGCTATATGTTATCTCAAGATAAGACCATCTCTAACAATTCTATCTGCTGTTGGAACTTCTCGGGGTTCTCTGTATTCAACTTCCGGAGATTTAGCAGTTTCCATCGGATAGCCGGATATT
>JAISIB010000169.1 GCA_031262265.1 Prevotellaceae bacterium | reverse complement strand
AGACAAGAAGCAAATCGTAATCAAAGGCACTGTAAAATCTGTGGGGACTTATACTGCTACGGCTAAGCTACACAAAGAAGTATCTGTGGATATTCCTTTTGAAGTAGTGGCGGAAGCTGCAGAATAATTAAAAGGGTATAATCTCATAAATAAATAGAAGAGGCTGTCCGTTAGGGTAGCCTCTTTTTCTTTCTGGTAGCAGAGCTGTGCCAATTGTTTTTGTTTCGTTGTGATGTTCCTCGGTTGTGTTATTTACCATCGGAATGCCGGTTTCATTTGTTCTTGTTCGTTACGTGGTATTTTATATTGAGTGGCTACACGTCGCCAATCGGAAACAATATTGCCAATGTGTTTAATAATACTCGTTGCTTTATTGTCTGATAAGCGTAAGTATGGTGCTATTTCGCGTGCTAAACCGAGATCAAGAGAATTATCTTTATCGGAGATATTCAATCGTAACCCTATACCATGTGGATTAGGATTGATGTCGTATGCAGGCGACAGTATCCAACCTTCCGGAGTGAGTAGAAACCCGTGATTACGTAAATGATCATCAGTATTACTTACACAAATAGAGAAGACAATCCGCCGGAACAACTCTTCCAAATCTGCCGATACTCTGGCACCGCTACGCATGATAAACTCTGCTAATTCCAAATAGCTGACGCCACAGTTCGCATCATCTCCATCGGTATATCCAAGAAGTGTCATGGCCGAAGAAAAATGAATGCGTGTGCCGGATGCTCTCCTGTCAAATCGCTTTGTTAGAAATGTATGATGTTTACCGGAAAACTTCTTCACCATAGCTTGTGCCATCTGCAATCCGGCTTGTTTCCCCAATTCGTTGACCAACATCTCCCATACCCCTATATCCGTACGGTCGTCTTTACTTGGGAACTTGGCGATCCACAAAGTCCCGTCGGTGTTTGCTACGCCTGCCTTTGGGCGCGCTCCACCCAATGAAGAGCCGGGTGCGAGTAGTAAGTATAACCATTCCATGATTTTTGGGTCGTCCTCTATGACGTCTTCCTCCAGTTTGTAACTTGCCTGTTCTAATTCTCGGAGAGATGTCCATGGGGGAGTAGAGAAATGTTGATCGTCGTTGAGGAACTCTTCGTCCGGAGATGTTTTATATCGAAGAGCACCCATTCGATGTTCATCGAAAACACCCAATAGATAATCAGATTCCATGAGGTTATGGCGCGGACGTTTTTCTATACGGGATAGGAGAGATTCTCGTCTGTCCATGAGAACTCTTCCCCAGCGGTCGGGCGCGGAATCCGTGAAAACCCCAAAGTTGCTTTTATTGCTATGCGTATATTGTGTCCCATGATAGAGTCCCAAATCGGGGTCAAGATTACAGGCGTCCGATGATTTTAACCATTCCGGATCGTACTCAAACGAAAATACTTCTTTGCCGCGTATAGGTGTAGCAAGTAGTTTACCTATGAGTTGAGGAGTACTTGATTCTATCCAATCGGCATAAACGAATATTTCTTTCATGCTATACTTTTGCTTTATGTGTGCGTTTGGGTGCACGTCTCTTGACTAAAATCTCTGCATCTTGTAGTTTCCGCCCCAATTCATCATTGGCAGCTACTTGTTGCAGATTTTGCTCCAATCCGAGTACAAATAATACTTGGACGTAAGCACCCATAGATACATTCGGCATACCTTTCTCAATTTGCCAAAGGGTAGAGCGTGAGATGCCTGCACGCTCTGCAACCTGTTCCGTACTCCATTTCCTACGCAATCGCGCCAATTTCATCTCTTCTCCCAGTCTGCTAAGCAAAGAAGAAAGGCGTGGTAGCAATAATATACTTTTCTGCTTCATAACATCTAATATTTCGCACAAATATAGATATTATGTTTGTATTATCATACGTTATATAATTAATATCCATTTATTATATCTTTAATAGTTTCCACATTCACGGTGTCCGTAGTGGAAATACGATATGGGCATAGCCCAAACTTTGATAGTATCCGGTCTTTGATGGCATCACGAGATTGTTGTACATCGCTTTCCTTGTGAAATTTCCATCCATCTACTTCTATCGTATGGAATGGTTGTTTCGTAAGCGAGTTGTAGATCAAGAAATCCACATGCGAAAATGGGTTATTAGCATAATTACATTCCTTAGAATCCAATCCACTCCAATCTGCGATCAGTCTTGATAAAGGATAGTGGCAGAGTACTCCTATATTAATCATATTCAATTCGCGAATGGCCTTTATCAATAGGTTATAAATGAAATTTTCAGAAAGATGCTCAGATACAGCAGGATGAGAAGATTCATAAGCTAAACGTTCTGATGTATATTGTTTATATAGCAAATCGAAGATGGAGTGTAGTTTGCTATCTTTTACCTCGAAATTATTATATCGGATATAGGCTATGAGCTGCGCTAAATTCGTTTTTTGCGGCATATCATTGCCATTTGTTACAATGCATAGATGCGATTTGGCGCGAGAAATAGCTACATTGAGTAGGTTGGCATTGTCAGAGAATTCTGTTGGTGAGTTATCTACCATGCTCATAATGATAGTATCGCACTCACGACCTTGATACTTATGTATAGTGCTGGCAATGTCTTGATTGATGGCTTTATTGATTGCATCGGCTTGTGAACGGTATGGCGTTATGATGCCAATGCTACCCATTTTGGTATATTCCGGCATAACTTCTCGGGTGATTACATCAACCTCACGTTGATTGAAATGCCCACGGGCATGGTTACCCGGTACAGTGCGAATAAGTTGCAGCACTTTTGGTTCATCATTGTCAGTGGTCATCGCTACAAGTTCACCATTATAGAAATGTTGGTTACAGAACTCTATGATTTTCGGATGGCAACGATAGTGCTCCCGAAGCAATGTGATGGGAGCGTTACGGAATACTTCGACACATGATTGAAGAAAACTATGAGTCGCGGCATCATACTTCCCTTCTATCTTATATATAGACCGTATAGCATTTAATGCGAGCATTTCTTCACGATTCACTACATTGGGAAGTTGTTTGTTATCACCCACTATTACGGCATTCATCGCACAAGACAGAGCCAATGCGCCAGTTTTTATATCTACCTGTGAAGCTTCGTCCATGATGACGTAGTCAAACACCATATTCTTGTTGATGCAGCTTTTGGCAGAATAAGTGGTACTGAGAACTATTGGATATTCTTTCAAAAATTCCTCTGTACGTGGCTTAATGTCTTTGATTGTGAATTGTGTTCTTTCGCCAACCTTATATTTGTTTGAGATTTGATGTTTCAATACTTGAAGGGATGCCGAACGCAACTCCTTAATGCTTTGGTTGATGTTTATTGCTTGAAGGGTTGATCTAATCGTCTGCAATTCTTTCTCAATCTCAGTTTTGTGTGAAATGTAGTATGCCTCCTCCAAACTCTCTATGACCTCTGAAAACTCTTGTGATAGGAATGTAAAGGTTTTAATTCCAAAAGAGAATGACCATTTTAAGCGAAACCATAGATTGGGTTTTATTCCGTTCTCAACAATCGTTTTATAACGAAAAAGGAGCTTCACTATTTTGCCAGACTTCTTGCCATAAAGCCACTTACTGCTTGTTTTTCGAGGCTGAAGCATTTCGTTGTACTTCGTTTCTTTCAATAAAGCATCGTATTCAGCCTTTAGCTGAGCCTGACGCATTTGTCTATCAAATCCTTGGGATACAATGGTTAGGGCATTCATAGCTATGTCTCTGACTGAGGATGGCTCTTTTAATGACCAGCTCGTCATGTTAGGATAGCCTTTTTGATTGGCAATGAAAGTTTTTTTATTTTCTACACTTCCCAGTCTGGCTACTATAAAGTCAAGTCCCTCGCTTGCCAGCTTTTCCTCCACATTCTCTACAGCAGAGTTGTTGTTAGAAACGACAAGCACGGACTTGCCTTGCATCAATAGGTTGGCAATAATATTCAATATGGTCTGTGTTTTTCCGGTTCCCGGAGGCCCTTGTATAATACTCACTTGATGGGTTAATGCAGCTTCAACGGCATTCTTTTGACTGGCATTGCAACCGAAAGGATAGTAAACGTGTTTTGGTATGCGATAGACAGCCAAATGTGTCTTGTCGCCAAGATATTGTGCAAGCGGTACATTGTCTCGCTTAACGTCTACTAATTCATATTGTTTGCTTAGAATGTTGTCTTCATCCTCTATCATGAGACCTATTTCGGTAGCAAGTTTTATGAGATAATCCCAAATAGAACCGCCCGTTTTATCTATTGCCGTGCGCGTGATATACACGTTACTTTCTTCAAGATTGTCAGAGTGTCCATTGTCATATACCACGTGGTAAAAGGAGTATCGTCCATTGGTAAAGCGAAAGAGTTCAGCCACATTCATAATGCGCTTGTTCTTAACATACAGTCCTTTTTTACCTAAATCTATGGCTTTCGGATGAGTGAGATATAGAAGTCGATCGGTGTTATAATTGAATACACGTGGAGAGGAAGAGAACTTGACAGCCAAAAGACCGTTCTTGTTCTGGCTGATTGAGGAGACTCGCTCAGTAATAAACATTCGTTTATCACCATATCTCTTTAAATCAACTATCATATACTGTCGTGTATCCATAATATAGATGTCTTATTCTTCTTCTACTTCCAATATTTCTCTGTCAATCGGTATTGCTGCTTTGAATGATTGGGCTGATTTGCATTTTTCGCTCAATCGCTCCTTGATTCAGAGCAAGAGGAACATAACGTGAGTTCAACATAAGAAAATATTGAGAAGTTAGCATTTCTGTCTAATATCTCGGCGAAGATAAAGAAAAGAATTTAATGGTCAAAATCATTCCTTTACTTCGTTATAATCGTAAGTATATGTGATTCATTTAGTCTCGTTGTAATCTCTACGAGGAGGTACACCAGATCTTATTCCAACCAGCGGCTCGGAAAATCAATGATGTAGCTTTACTATCCCAATAACTTCCTTTGCTTTTGTCCCTACGAATGAGTAAAATGTTTGGTAGTAATTCAATGGGATGACGACACAATAATTATAGACTATCTTTAATCTCCTTGTAATTCTGTGAGCCACTCTCTACGGCATTTACATTGACTTGTTTGCCGCCTGAGAATTTCCAAACAATAGATATACCGACGTTCTGAACAGGTGTTGTGAAGTCGTAAGTGATTTTACTGCCATTGGCAAAACGGTCGTATTTACGGCGATCTCCGAGGGCATTGAAGATAAGAGTAAATTGGAGCTTGTCCTTAAACAGGGTCTTATAAACCTGTCCGCCGATATTATAGACCGTATGATACGTTCTGTCGTGTGTCTTGAATGTCGGCTCAAAGATCAAATTGAGCATGCCGCCCCAACCGTGACGGAGGGCGAAGGTGTTGTACATGGAGTAGTATTGACGCAACCGTGTTTCTCCGTAATATATACCGCCCAAAGTAACATTTTCAGGTAGTATCTCCAAACGACCCGACGCTTTCATTCTCCAAACTTTCAACGGATTGAGGCTAAGCTCTGCACCTATGCCGTAGGCGTTCGCGGATGGGAGATTTATCGGAGTGGTATAGAATATATTCGGAGCATTGGGGCTTTGCATCGTTTCCCAATAGATGTTACCTTTGAGGCGCGCATACATCGCCGTAAGGTTCAGGACGTTGCGGAACATGGAAACGCCTGCCATGACCATATCTGCAGTAGGCGATTTCAAATCGGGATTGCCTACGGTATAATTGTAGGGGTCGTTCCAACGAATCGTGGACGAAATGGCTGCATACGGAATATCATCCAGGGTACGTTTGTAATTCAGCATCAGGGCGTGTCGGCCTGTCTTATCCAAAGGCGTCATCAGCTGAATGGTCGGATTGAATCCCCATTGTGTGTCTGATGATTGGGTTCCGTTATCCCATGTTTTGTAGGCTATCTTGTTCAACTGCCAATTCAGTCCGACGCTATATCTGATGTTCCGTACCTGTCCCATAGCCGATACATACGCCAAAGGAGTGAGTCCGGTTGTGCGGGTCGCTATCCGGCTGGTTGGGAAACGGTCGGAACCATCGGCAGTGCCGAGAGTAGGAGTGTAGTCCGAAGTGATGGCTTGTATAGAGGCTCCATACTTCCATACTAATTGCTGGCTGCGAGGGTCTGTTAAGTCGACGGATAGCTTATACATGTTCAGGGATGATTCATCTTCGGACGCACTGGACGTGTTGTCGCTGTATGAATAGTTGGAACGATTGTCGGACTGACGATTGAAGTAGTCGCCCACAATCTCCAAGGTAGTACCTCTACGGCCGAGTGCGGAGGTGTACTTTACGGTGGCTTCTTGGTCAAGATAATTGTTCCTGCTGTCAATGGCAGACCGAATGGCATTTATACCGTCCGCAACGGTCATCGAAGAGGATTTTAGTCTGTTGGTTGCGATATAGTAGCTGACGCCTATCGAGTTTTTGTCGTTGATTTGCTGCGTAAGACTCAAACGATTGTTCACGTTATAGCCTCTATGCTTTGTCTCTTCTTCAATTTGGGTGCGCAAATTCGGAGATTGATTCCATACAGTTTGTTCGGCCGTTTCTTCGGGTTGGTTGAAGGTCAGCGAAAGATTGTCGTAGATACTCAGGTTTTTGTAGCGATAGAATAGTACGCCTCCCATGTCTTCATCGCTGAACCCGTAAGCAGGATAAAGAGTCGCCCCTCCGGTCAGCGCACCGTAGTATCCGCCTTGCGGCGGTTGGCGCAGCGTGATGGCTATTGTCCCTCCGGTCAAAGCGGCATTTTGATTGCTTCCTGCAAGATAGTTTACCTTTACCCTGTCAATCATATCGGCCGGAATGTTTTTAAGTTCATCCACGTTGGCAAGCTTGACGCCGTCTACATATATTTCACTGACGAGTAGGCCGTTGATTTTGAAACTGCCGTCTTCGCGGCTGATTCCGGGCAAGAATACCAGAGCATCGGTCGATTGCTTTCCTTTTATGATTTCGGACGAACGGAGATTTACGGTATAGCCGTCAGCGTCGTGTCGTGTTCGTGAAGCCACCACACTCACTTCTTCAAGCATCATGGCATCCTCTTTCATCACGATAACACCTATGTCTCCTGCTTTACAAGTTCTATTGACGGTTTTATATCCGATATAAGAGACCGACAGCGCATACTCTGTATCAATCTTTATCGGCAAAGCGAATGTACCCTCGCTGTTCGTTGCCACTCCGCCGACATAGACCGAGTCGGGGATACTTCGGAGGATAATACTCACATAAGGTAGAGGGTTGTTTTTCTCATCTACTACCTT
This sequence comes from Prevotellaceae bacterium, assembly GCA_031262265.1. GTDB lineage: Bacteria > Bacteroidota > Bacteroidia > Bacteroidales > Bacteroidaceae > JAISIB01. The sequence continues at coordinate 3,945 of JAISIB010000169.1, read as the reverse complement.
GCCTGTAATACTTTGGGCTATCAATTGTCCCGACAGGCAAATGTAGACGGCGATAAATAAGATGTGTCTCATTCTCTTCATAATAATCGATTAGTTTGTTGAATTCATATTTATAGGTTAGACGGAGTGTACATGCAAAAAGTTGCACGCAGGAAAAATATTTTCGCATGCAACACCATTGTCCGTCCTATAAATTAGGGGACAAAGGTTGTGTTCGGTTTGTTATGGGTATCTCCGGTGTGTTCTATATCGACAACTCCCGCAGTACGTTCACCAATTGTCGTTTCACGGGTTTGTCGTTCTTGATGGCTCGGGAGAACGGTACGTAGACGATTTCGTCGTTGACGATGCCTATCATCACGTTGCGTTGGTCTTCCATCAGTGCGTCGATGGCGGCTGCTCCCAGTCGGCTGGCCAGAATACGGTCGTGCGCCGTGGGTCGTCCGCCACGTTGTACGTGTCCGAGTATGGTGACGCGCACGTCATACTGTGGATACTCGTTCTTGACGCGTTCGGCATAGTGCATCGCACCGCCCGTCAGGTCGCTTTCGGCTACGATGACGATGCTACTGTTCTTTGACTTGCGGAAACCGTTTTTGATAAATTCTTCCAATTGGTCTACTTCGGTACTGAATTCGGGGATGATGGCAGCTTCGGCACCCGAGGCGATGGCTCCGTTCAGTGCCAGAAAGCCGGCGTCGCGTCCCATCACTTCGACGAAGAAGAGGCGGTCGTGCGAGGTGGCCGTGTCGCGTATCTTGTCGACGGCATCGATGATGGTGTTCAGGGCGGTGTCGTAGCCGATGGTCGTATCCGTGCCGTAGAGGTCGTTGTCGATGGTGCCGGGCAGTCCGATGCAGGGCACGTCGTATTCTTGGGCGAAGATGCGTGCGCCGGTCAGCGAACCGTCGCCTCCGATGATAATGAGTGCGTCGATATTATGTCGCTGCATGGTCTCGTAAGCGGCTTTTCGTCCTTCGGGAGTCATGAATTCTTTGCAGCGGGCAGTTTTTAGTATCGTGCCGCCCATCTGTATGATGTTGCTGACATTTTGGCTTTTGAAGTCGACGATTTCATCGGCTACCAGTCCGCGAAAGCCGCGGTAGATACCTTTGACGGATAGCCCGTTGTAGATGGCCGAACGGGTGACGGCGCGGATGGCCGCATTCATCCCGGGAGCATCGCCTCCGGAGGTGAGAATTCCAATACACTTTACTGTTGACATGGCGAATATTACTGTTGTTTCTTCGGGCGCAAAGTTAAACAAAAACTACTAATCCTCTTGGTCTTTTTCTTAGTGATTTCGGTTTATGTGCGGGAATAGGCCGTATACGATCTCGTTGGAGTCAAGTATGGTTAACCTTTTGTTGTCGATATGTGCGACTCCGGCGACGATGTTTCTTTTGTTTTCATCGGTTACGGTCGGCCGCTTGTCGACTTGCTCTGGGGAGAGTTCGTGTATTCCGTAGACTGCTTCTACGTGAAAGGCAAAATGCTCGCCTTCACAGTTGGATATAATCAGCAGTCCTTCTGTATCGGGACTTCTCCTTATCCCGAATGCAGTGTGTAGATCGATTGCGGTTATGAGCGTGTCTCGGTGTATGAATACACCCGTAACCGCTGCCGGCGAACTGGGCAGAGGGGTTATGTCCGGCACTCGTATGATTTCCTCTATGTTCTCGATATTTATTCCGTACAACTCTTGTCCGACAGAAAATTCAAGTAATTTAAGTTTGTCCATGTTTTTCTTATTTCTATATGCAAAGATAGTAAATATCTATGAAATAGCTTTCACCTCATCTTGAAATTTTGTATTCTTCTTTTCTATAAATTTTGAGATTTTCGGGTATTCGTATGAAAAAGATTTTGAGGAAAGAAATATCATCCATTCGCTTATCGCGCGTAAAGATACGAAATCTTTTGAAAACACCTATGGAACGTTTTTGGCCTGTTTCGGGGTGTAAGCAATTGATATACATGTGATATGGGCTGAAAGCACGTTCCAGAAAATAGTTTTTGCTATATACTATAAGGGGGTTGTGTGTATTAGTTAGACCGGATTCCCGTCTAACTAATACACACAACCCTCACATGGGGTTATACGCGTATACGAGGAATAGTATGTCGTTGGAGAGATTTGTATGCGTAGATGCCTGGTTTTCATCGTTTTTCGTTGATAGAACTAACCCGACGGCTTGCAAAACAAAGGTTTCAATCGTATCAATTACGGGAAAAGTTTGTGGTTTGATAAAAAAGTCGTATCTTTGCAGGCCGAATTATTATCCATAGCAAAATAAATCATTCGTCGGTCGCGTCGGATTCCCTTTGTCCGAGTGGAATCGTAGAGATGTGGACGATGAAGTTTTTTAGTAGTAACAATTAAATGAATAAATTAGAGTGGATACTTTAAGTTACAAGACCATTTCTGCCAACGCAGCCACGGTCACCAAAGAATGGGTCGTCGTGGATGCTGCCAATCAGCCGCTCGGACGACTCGGGTCGAAAGTGGCGAAGCTGTTGAGAGGGAAGTACAAACCGAACTTCACCCCTCACGTAGATTGCGGCGATAACGTGATCGTTATCAATGCCGACAAAGTGAAACTGACGGGAAACAAGTGGACGGATCGCGTCTATCTGAGCTACACCGGCTATCCGGGTGGCCAACGGGAGATGACGCCGGCGCGCCTGATCAACAAGCCGAATGGCGAAGACCGTCTGTTGAGAAAAGTAGTGAAGGGCATGCTCCCGAAGAACCGCCTCGGTGCCAAGCTGTTGGGTAACCTCTATGTGTACGCGGGCAGCGAACACAAGCACACCGCACAGACGCCGAAGACGATAGATATTAACGCTCTTAAATAGTAGAAAATGGAAGTAATAAACGCATTGGGTAGACGCAAGAGTGCCATTGCCCGCATCTTCCTCAGCGAAGGTACCGGAAAGATTACGATCAACAAGCGTGACATCGAACAGTATTTTCCTTCGTCCATACTGCAATACGTGGTACGTCAGCCGCTGAACAAGCTGGAAGTGGCCGAGAAGTATGACATCAAGGTTAATCTGAGTGGCGGTGGTTTCACCGTACAGTCGCAAGCACTGCGTCTGGCGATCGCTCGCGCATTGGTGAAAATCAATCCCGAAGACAAGGCCGCTCTCCGTGCCGAAGGTTTCATGACGCGCGACCCGCGTGCCGTAGAACGTAAGAAGCCCGGACGTCCGAAAGCCCGCCGCAGATTCCAGTTTAGCAAACGTTAAGCACCGGAATGCTGCTGCATAGAACTGTTTAGTATCTAAACTGTCGGGATTCGGTGGACAAGACTACCCGACGGTTGGTTTGAACAAAACAACAAAGAAAGTAAACAATTAAACGAACGAACAATGTCAAGAACAAATTTTGATTCCTTACTGGAAGCCGGTTCACACTTCGGGCACCTCACCAGAAAGTGGAACCCTGCTATGGCTCCGTATATCTTCATGGAACGCAACGGCATCCACATTATCGACCTCCACAAGACGGTGGCCAAAGTGGACGAAGCCGCTAACGCATTGAAACAAATTGCCAAATCGGGCAAGAAGATACTTTTTGTCGCTACTAAAAAACAAGCTAAGCAGATCGTTGCTGAGAAAGCAGCGGCTGTGGGTATGCCGTACGTGATCGAACGTTGGCCGGGTGGTATGTTGACCAACTTCCCGACGATTCGTAAAGCGGTAAAGAAAATGGCTACCATCGACAAGTTGACCAACGACGGTACGTATGCCAACCTGTCGAAACGTGAGATTCTACAAATATCCCGTCAGCGTGCCAAGTTGGAGAAGAACCTCGGTTCGATCGCCGACATGAATCGCGTGCCGTCGGCACTGTTTGTCGTCGACGTGATGAAAGAACATATCGCTGTGGCCGAAGCCAATCGTTTGGGTATTCCCGTGTTCGGTATCGTGGATACCAAC
>JAISIB010000048.1 GCA_031262265.1 Prevotellaceae bacterium | reverse complement strand
TCGGCAAATAACGATCCTTCTATCGGTGAACTGATCGCCGAAGCCATGCGTCAGGTTTCTAAGGATGGCGTTATCACTATCGAAGAAGCAAAAGGAACGGATACCCATATCGAAGTGGTAGAAGGTATGCAGTTCGATCGCGGTTACTTGTCGGCTTACTTCGTAACTAACACGGAAAAAATGGAATGCGAGATGGAAAATCCGTACGTCCTTATATATGATAAGAAAATATCCAGTCTGAAAGAATTCTTGCCTATTCTTGAACCGGCTGTCCAAACCGGTCGTCCGCTGTTGATTATCGCTGAGGATGTAGACAGCGAAGCTTTGACGACCTTGGTAGTCAATCGTTTGCGTTCGCAATTAAAGATTTGTGCCGTGAAAGCCCCGGGCTTTGGCGATCGTCGGAAAGAAATGTTGGAAGACATTGCTATCCTAACCGGCGGATTGGTAATCAGCGAAGAAAAAGGTTTGAAACTGGAACAGGCAACGCTTGAAATGTTAGGATCGTGTGACAAAGTGTCTGTAACAAAGGATAATTGCACGATTGTCAACGGAAATGGCGATAAGGAGAATATCAAGCAGCGCATCGGGCAAATTAAAACGCAAATTAAGACCACTACTTCTGATTACGACCGCGAGAAATTGCAAGAGCGTTTGGCTAAATTGTCTGGTGGCGTGGCTGTCCTCTACGTGGGCGCTCCGAGCGAAATGGAAATGAAAGAGAAGAAAGACCGTGTAGACGATGCGTTGCATGCTACGCGTGCCGCGATCGAAGAAGGTATCGTGCCGGGTGGTGGCGTAGCTTTCATTCGTGCCATTCCCGTATTGGAAGGTATGTCGGGAGACAATGCCGATGAGACGACAGGTATCCGGATTGTAGAACGCGCCATCGAAGAACCGCTTCGCCAAATCGTGGCTAACGCCGGTAAAGAAGGTGCCGTTGTTGTACAAAAGGTGCGCGAAGGAAAAGGCGACTTCGGTTATAACGCCCGTACGGATGTGTATGAAAATATGCACAAGGCCGGCGTCGTTGACCCCGCTAAGGTTACGCGCGTTGCGTTAGAAAATGCAGCTTCGATAGCTGGAATGTTCTTGACGACCGAAAGTGTCATCGTAGAGAAGAAGGAAGAGAAAGCAGAAATGCCGATGGGTGCACCCGGCATGGGCGGCATGGGCGGCATGATGTAAGCCGAGAAAATAGAGAACTATAATGCTAAAAAAGGCTGCCTTGCTAATTGCATGGGCAGCCTTTTTTATGATAAGACGAAAGCTGTTGAGCAGAACTTAAGCTTTGCTTGCGTTCACTCTCTTTTCTTTAATTCTTGCTTTCTTACCGGTTAATCCGCGCAGGTAGTACAATTTGGCACGGCGAACCTTACCAATCTTGTTCACCTCAATACTGTCGATAGCCGGAGACTCGATCGGGAAGATACGCTCTACTCCCACCGTGCCCGACATCTTGCGAACCGTGAAACGTTTCTTTTCGCCGTGTCCGGCAATCTTGATAACCACGCCGCGATACAACTGTACGCGCTCTTTGTTACCTTCAATAATACGATATGCCACCGTCACCGTGTCTCCGGCCTTGAAGGCGGGATGTTGTTTGCCGGTCGCAAATGCTTCTTCTGCAATTTTAATCAGATCCATGTCCTTAGTTTTAATTGTTATCGTAACGCAACGTACCGAGCCACTTGTCTCGACAGAGATTGCGCGAAAGCGACTGCAAAGGAACGACTTTTTTGTCGAATAGCCAAGTTTCTTGTTGAATTTTCAAAGTAAGGATATATTTTTTGCTACGCGGAAAGTTTTCTTTCGTACGGGCGAAAAACAGAAAACTATTGTATCTTTGCGACATTATTCCTGCTCGCAAAGCGTTTGTGTCAGGAATACATATTTGAGAAAGCAATATCACTCACTTGCAGAAATATTTGATACGAAAGACTAGTGCCCTCTCATTCTTGTTTGAAAAATTAGATTAGAAATTATATGATTGATTTCGATGACTATATACGCCAAGGCGAACCGCAAAAACGGGAGAAAGGCTACGCATGGCAGACGGCAATCGGTTTGCAAGCTGTTGATGGGCTGAAACCCTCCGACTACCTAATTGAGACTGCTCGTAAGGACATCGAAGGCGAAATTACGATTGATGAAGCGGAACGACTCATTAGAAGTTACTACCAATCGAAAGAATCGCATACGCCCGAAGATGCGGAGAAGTACGAGGCTGATACGGCATCAACTAACATCCGGCGGTTGCTTACCGAGAGATCTTTCGCCTTTACACTTGTCGGATTGACGTCAATTCATCGACGGATCTTTGATGGTGTATTCAAATTCGCAGGACAGATTCGTGATTACAACATTACCAAGAAGGAGTGGGTGCTTCGCGGCGATACAGTATTATATGTGTCTGCTCCAGATATTCGTAAGGCGATTGAATACGATTTGGAGCAGGAACGTCAGTTCGATTATTCCAAAGTGGATCGGAACGGATTGGTAAATCATATCGCCCAATTCGTTTCGAGACTCTGGCAGATTCATCCGTTCGGCGAAGGAAATACCCGAACGACCGCTGTATTTACAATTCTCTATCTCCGTTCGATGGGTTTCAATGTAGCGAATGACTTGTTCGCTAACCATTCGTGGTATTTTCGCAATTCACTGGTGCGCGCCAATTATCAGAATCTGAAAAAAGGCATCATGCGCAATTCGGAATACTTAGAGCGTTTTTTTCGCAACTTATTATTGGGAGAAACCAATGATTTGCGAAACCGATATATGGTAGTCAGTGCACCCGCTGAATTGGTTGCAGAACAAGCGCAACACGAAGACCGTACAACTACCGAACAACCTACCGAACAAGTTCGTACTTTGCTGGTTGCCTTATCGAACGAACAATTATCTTTAAAAGATTTGATGAAAAATATCGGTCTTAAACATCGTCCGACATTCTTAGAGAACTATATCAATCCTGCTTTTCAAGAGGGTTTTATAAAAATACTCTACCCCGATAAGCCTAATCATCCGAAGCAAAAATATTTGCTTACGGCGAAAGGCTTGGTTCTCTATAATGAAATTGAGAGAAATCGATAGTGGTGGATGTAAAAAAGATGATCGTATTCTCATAGATTATTTATTTTTCAGCAGGGGAAATTTATCTTTATTAGGAAAAATGTCCGTAGATATGAGCGAAAATAGAAAACTGTCGTATCTTTGCGACATTATTCCTGCTCGCAAAGCGTTTGTGTCAGGAAAACATGTTGAAAACAGAGCGTTTTAAGATATTATCCAAATTCGAGAAATCCGGTAAGCCTATACCCCTATTAATAGTTCCATCTTTCTAATTAATTCCTTTGCAGGGTTAATATACGGTGTAACATCTTCTCTGGATAGATCGAACATATCGTCATAATCTCCCGTTTGTCGCATATCAAATAGACGAGAAAACAGACGTCCCTCTTCACGGCTTAGTAAATTCTGATTGACAAAGTGAAGGCCAATCAGACGGAGAACGCCTACATGCGTCTGAGCTTGAAAACCTTTGCTTATTAGCAATGCCGATGCCATATAATAGCAAGCATAGTAGAGTCTGTTAGCTACCAAATTCCAATGTTCCAGTGTTGCAACATCTTCTGCTTCATGCATCGCAATACTTGCTTTTTGTTTGCGATAAGCGACAATAGCCAACCTTTCTTCTTCACTTAAACTCATAATAGGACAATGCCTTCCCGTTCTATGTTTTTATAAAATGGAGTAATCTTTCTCTTCAACCATTCATTGACGGTATAAAGCTTAGGAATGATCACTTCGTCCAACTGCCATCCAAGTTCATACAACGGATAGGAAATGTCGTCAAAATCGTTTGCATCCAACTTCTCCTTATCCAAAAGTATCAAAATATCCCAATCGGAATTCACATGGTTGTCGCCACGTGCACGAGAGCCGTATAGAATAGCCTTCGCCTGAGGTGCAACCTTCCGAAGGGTGTCTTGAATGGCGGATAATATATGTTTGGACGATTGAATCATGCGACAAATATCGGTATCTTTTCTCGAACAATACAAATCTAACCATAGATTATTTATTTTTCAGCAGGGGAAAATTTATCTTTATTAGGAAAAATGTCCGTAGATATGAGCGAAAATAGAAAACTATCGTATCTTTGCGACATTATTCCTGCTCGCAAAGCGTTTGTGTCAGGAAAACATGTTGAAAACAGAGCGGTTTAAGATATTATCCAAATTCTGAAATCTCGCAAGTTTCATTAAGTGAATGGGTAATAGCCGACAGAAACGCTCACGTCATGAGTATATACTTGCTTGCATAAGCAAAGCTGTATATAAAGGCGTGGGCACTGTTGTCTATCTTCGATGTTGGGCATGTGAGAGCCTCAGAATAGGATAGACTTAACAGTTCCCACGCTTTTTATTATGTAAAACGGCCGAACGAAGGGGACGGGGAGGCAAAAAAAAGTAATACAAGTATGAAAAACAGTTTTTTAATTATTGCAAAAAGCAAGGATGTAGGGATATATCTTATTGTTTGTGTAATGGCATGTATGATTTTGTTTTCAAGCTGTGCAACAATTTTTACAAAAAGTCGTTACTCGGTGATTGTTAATACAAAGCCTGCCGGTGCAACTCTTGTAATCACAGATAGCAAAGGTAGAGAAGTTTTTTCTGGTCAAACTCCGGCTATAGTCCGTTTAAAATCAAGTGATGGTTTCTTCTCGGGTGCAGATTATACGCTACGCTTTTCGTATTCCGGTTATTCAAATAAGATTGTAAGTATCTCTTCAAAAATTGAAGGGTGGTATTTTGGCAATATTCTATTGGGTGGATTGATTGGAATGCTGATTGTTGACCCAGCTACGGGTGCTATGTGGAAATTAGATACAGAATATATTGATGAAACGTTAATTCCGCTTGATTCAGCCTCAGCAGGTTTGCATATTATTGACAAAAATCAAATTCCACAGGCATGGGAGTCACATTTGGTAGCTTTATAAACTGCATCATCTCCGCATAAATGGCCGCCTTTGCTTCCAATTTTAGAGGATAAGCGCGTGAGGATGAAGGCATCCGG
>JAISIB010000031.1 GCA_031262265.1 Prevotellaceae bacterium | reverse complement strand
AGACATCAAAAAAGGAACTTGCATACGATTGGACGGCAAGTTGTATTTCTGTGTGGATTTCCTGCACGTGAAACCGGGCAAGGGAAACACCATCATGCGCACCACCTTGAAAGAAGTAGTATCAGGCCGCGTGATAGAACGCCGCTTCAATATCGGTGAAAAGTTGGAAGATGTGCGCGTCGAACGCCGTCCCTATCAATTCCTCTATAAAGAAGGAGACGATTATATCTTCATGCACTTGGAAACTTACGAGCAGCATCCGATCATGCACGACCTCATCAACGGCGTAGACTTCCTGAAAGAAGGAATGGACGTCGAAGTAGTGAGCGACGCATCGACGGAGACGGTATTGTACGTAGACATACCCGTTAAGGTACAGCTGAAAGTGACGTACACCGAGCCGGGATTGAAAGGAGATACGGCCACCAATGCATCGAAACCCGCCACGCTGGAGACCGGCGCGACGGTACGCGTACCGCTCTTCATCGAAGAAGGAGAAACCATAGAGGTAGACACGCGCGATGGTTCTTATGTAGGCCGCGTCAAGTAGTCGAATGTTTTATTCTGTCATTATTCCTGTTTACAATCGGCCGGACGAGATTGACGAACTGCTATCCAGCCTGACCGAACAGACATATAAGAATTTTGAAGTATTGATCGTCGAAGACGGTTCCGATATTCTTTGTAAGGATGTGGCAGATAAATACATGGCTCGGCTCGACTTGCGCTACTATACGAAACGAAACGAAGGACCGGCCTTAGCCAGAAATTATGGAGCTGCGAGGAGTCGGGGAGACTATTTGATTATCCTCGATTCCGACTGTCTCCTTCCGCCTGCCTATATGGAAACGGTCAATCAGGCACTTGAATCCGAGCCGTCGGACGCTTATGGTGCTCCCGATCGGGCGCATCCCTCATTTTCGCTCATTCAAAAAGCAATCAACTATTCAATGACCTCGTTTTTTACGACCGGCGGCATACGCGGAGGTTCCCGACGGATGGAGCGATTTCACCCGCGTAGTTTCAATATGGGCGTTCGTCGTACCGTTTTCATGGCCTTGGAAGGATTCGCCGATATGCGGCAGTACGGCGAGGACATTGATTTTAGTATTCGCATACACCAATCCGGTTACAGTTGTCGTTTGTTGCCCGAAGCGTGGGTATACCACAAGCGAAGAAGCACTCTGCGGCAATTCTTTCGTCAGGTTCGGCGTTCGGGAGAAGGCCGCATCGCATTGGCACGCAAATATCCGGGTTCACTGAAACTTGTCCATCTGTTGCCGGCATCGTTCACCGTCGGCATAGCTGCGTGTCTCCTGCTTTCTATCGCGTGTACCCCTTACTTTCTGTTACCTATTTTAGTTTTTGCCCTCCTCGTTTTCACGGAAGCGACGCTTCGCAATCATAGCGTGCGCGTAGGTGTATTGGCTATCGCTGCCTCTTACGTGCAGCTGACCGGCTACGGCATCGGTTTCCTGCGGGCATACTTTCACAAGCTTTCTGATAAATAAATGGACAACATACGATTGAGCATCCATCAATGGGCGGAAGAAGATCGTCCGCGCGAGAAGATGCGAATGAAAGGCGTCGGAGCATTGAGTGACGCCGAGTTATTGGCCATGCTGATAGGCTCGGGTACCAAAGAAGAGAGTGCCGTACAACTGATGCGCCGGCTTCTATCGGATTGCGACCACAATCTGAACGAATTGTCCAAATGGGGATACGAACGCTATGCCGCTTACAAAGGCATCGGTACGGCAAAGGCTTCTACCATTATGGCTGCGTTGGAGTTGGGGAAGCGACGTGCCGGTCAGGCCGTTCCCGAGCGTGAGAAGATACGCTGCTCGGCAGATATTTACCGAATCTTTCGTCCCCTCATGTGCGATCTTACCACCGAAGAAGGTTGGTTGTTACTATTAAACCAAGCACATCGAGTCATCGATAAGCTACGCATCAGCACGGGCGGAATAGATGGTACGTATATGGACGTGCGTAGTATTTTGCGCGAGGCACTATTGCAACGAGCGACGAGTATCGTAGTGGTGCACAATCATCCTTCGAACAATCCGGTACCCAGTGCGGCCGACCGCCAATTGACCGCGACCCTCAAACGGGGAGCAGAGACGATGAACATTCGACTAATTGACCATTTGATAGTCTGCGAAGACGGCTATTATAGTTTCGCCGACGAGGGAGCACTGATTTAAAACAAAAGAGGCAGTAGATTATTCTACCTGCCCCAATTGCATTCCATATTCCATTTCTCCTTGTACGACGAATAATAGGTCGTCCGGACTAAACTCACCGACTCCGTCCTTACGGGCTTCTTTGGCGATGTAGTTGGCCACTTGCTCAAGGTCGATATTGACGTAACCTTCGGCATCCGGCTCCTCGTCTAGAATGCCGCTTTCGGAATAGTATTCATCCATGACGTCCAGAAAGTAATATAGCTGGTCGTCCGTAAACACTCCTTTCAGATCCTGCGGCAGATAATTGCGAATAAACTCAATCGTCTTTTCGTCGTCCAAATCATCTGCCAAAAAATCGTCCGTTCCCATTTTTATAGAAGTGACGCTACCTTTGCTTTCAATACGTCCTTCGTCGTTCCACCGATATGCTTATCGACCAAGACTCCGTCCTTGAAGAACAATAGCGTAGGGATATTGCGAATACCAAACTGCCCGGGCAAATCTTGATTCTCATCAACGTCGCATTTGCCGATAAGTACTTTGCCGTCAAACTCTTCGGCCAATTCCTCCACGATAGGAGCAATTGCCCTACACGGGCCACACCATTGTGCCCAAAAGTCAACGACAACAGGTTTTCCCTCTGCCAGCGTTTCTTTGAAGTTGCTGTCTGTAATTGTTAATGCCATAGTTGTCTTATTTTTCAATGAATGATGTCGCAAAGGTATAATAAATATTTCAATTCGAGCGAATTCTTAAAAAAATCCCCGTTATTCGCACAAACGAACACGGGGATACACTACTCTGAAAAAACACTACCCAAAAAACTATCTTTATTGAATAATTATTGATACGAAGCCCGTAGCAGGCAGTTCAACGGATAATGTTCCGTCGGCGGCTTGTCGGCAAGGTACTTCCTTCATACTCATCGTATCCGTCGTTGCGTATGCTTTGATACCCGACAGACCGACAGGCAATCCCTTGATAGCGGCCGCACGCGACGCTCCGTTGTTTACCATGTGTATGGCATATTCTCCGCGTGCCAAGTTCCCGAAAGCAGCCGGATTTACGTCTTGTTTGCTGCACGTGAAAGGCAACGAGAAACTATTGGCAGGCGTTGAAGCCAGTTGTTTGATATTCCAGAAACGCTGCGTCGGACGCAACGGACCCTCAGAACCATAGATACCGTTACCCCACAACAGCGAATAATCCGCCGTGTATTGCCATTGCAAAATGGAGAGCGGCTGACAGATAGCTGCGATACGCGTATAGAGATTTATCTCGTACAAAGCGAACGTCGGTTCAAGGAAAATCTGCGAGTAACGATGTGCCGCAGCATCCGTACTACCCTCGCCCACGATCAGAGGCACGTTGAGCTTCACTGCTGCGCCGAACCACGTTTTAAGCGTTTCGTCGTCGCATCCGCGCCACGAGTGGAACGATACGGCAGCAATATATTCATGTGCCAACGGGTCGTTCATCGCCGGAACGATAAAGTCGAACGTCGTAGCATCGGAATTGTCACCCAACAAAATCTTAGTAGCCAATCCGCGCGAAGCCAGATATGCTCCGAATTCTTTGATAAACGTACGATGTTCCTCGGCGGAATGCAGCACGTTGATACCCAAATCGGACTCGTTGAACGAGAATGCCCATGCCTCTACGCCGTACAGATCTTTGAGGCAGACCAGATAGTCGGCCATAGATTTATAGATTTGTTGCGACTTGCTCGGATCCAACTTCAAGGCAGCTATGCCACCGCGCCGACGCGGCTGATTGGGCACCAATGACCATTGAGGAGGGAACCATGCGCTGATGATAACGGGCATACCTTGAGCACCCAGACGCTGCGCCATTTTCATGGCCATATCGATTCGTTCATTGATCTTACCCGCACGTGCCTCAGCCAACGGGTCGGTGTTGAGTTGTGGCTGCCAAGTGCCCCACGGCATCTCTGCGCGACCGAAAGCTACGCGTGTGTTCGTCAAACAATAATCTATCACTTCCGGATCATTGCGCGGGTTTTGCAGACGGAAGTTACCGCCCATTCCCACGAACAGACGTCCCGGATTGGTACGGTCAACGACGATTTCCACCGGCTCGTGATCTATCTCTCCGGCAGCGGTAATCGTGAATGACAACTTACCCGACTTTCCTTTGCGCAAACTACCGTTCATCAATTGAACGTAGAGCATCGCCGGTTTTCCGGCTTCCTTACGAACAAATGCCGGTGTGCTTGACGAAAGATTGAGCTTAATATCTCGCCCTTCGCCCAAGATATTGATAGATTTGGAAGACGTCTTCGCCGAATTACCGTTCAGACCGGCCAATTGTACGGTCTTGGAGCCTATTTTCACCGAACCGCTCGCATAATGCCGGTCGGGAAGTTCAAAGGCGTAAAAGACTCCTTCCACGTTCCACGTCGTATCCGATTTGTAGGTCAGACCAACGTTGACCAATCCCTTACTCTTATCGGTTACGGTCTGCACGAAATTGACTTTCCAAACCGAACTCGTTACGGTCGTCGTTTCTCCTTCACGCGTGAAGCGCGTATTTTGTCGTTCCCGACCGGTATAGTCCATGTTTGCCCAACCTTTCTCCACCACGCGAAACGAGGATTCGAAATCAATCAGTTCGCCATCTACGCGGACGCCCGTCATATTACCCCATGCCATGACTTCTGTCTGAGCCGCAACGGGCTGCACACACAATGCCAGCATGCATATCACTCCCCAGAGAGAGCCTACTAATTTTGTCATAGTCTTATGTTATTTTATGAGCTTGATAATCTATTATCTTACGGGAAACGGATCAGAACTTCAAATCCCATGCGACTATTATGGTACGGACATCGCCATTGGTCGGCTTTCGGGCGACGCACGGACGGCGTTCCATCCGGAGAGACCGTACGATACCATTCTCCGTACTCTTTATCGATCATGTATTTCTTAATCCAGTTCCAGCTGCGAATAGCCGTATCCAAATATTTCCGTTCGCCGCTAATCTGCCAAGCGTTCAGATATCCTACTACGCTTTCGGCTTGCGGCCACCATTCCAAGCCGTTGTTCAGATGCTCGCCGTCTTTTTCGTACATCATGCCGCCGTTCTTGTCAAAGCCTTGTTGCAGTTGCACTTCGGCCATATTCACGGCCACGTGACGAATGTCTTCCAGCACGCGTACATTGCCGAGCACCTCTGCCGCTTCGGTCATCAGCCACGAGTATTCGATGTCATGCCCGTAGGAGTCTATGTTTCGCAAGCTCTGCCAGTCGTTCGTAAAATACAGTTGTTCGTGCCACGTTTTTCTGTTGAGCACTTTATTAGCCATGACGTCTATCTCTTCGCGCAGCATCTCGCGCAATCCCTCGTCTTTCCAGACGCGATACAAATTGGTCAACGCTTCAAGTACATGTAGATTGGTATTCATCGTTTTCGGCTCGCGCGTCGGAATTTCTTTCCACTCGCGCGTACACGTTTCGATGAATCCCTTATAGACGGGGTCATACGCATACTTAATCAACGTCTGATAAACGGCAATGGCCGCTTGTAAGCTTTCCGCGTTACCGGTAGCCCGATAGTGTTCGGAGAGTCCGTAAATGGCAAATGCGTTTTGATACACCATCTTGGTTGAATCAAGCGGCGTACCGTCGGCTTTCAGCAGCAAATAAGTGCCGCCGTATTTCTTATCCACGAAATGATCCAGTATATAGCGTTGCGCGCGGTCGGCCAGTTGCTTATATTGTTCGTCGCCCAGCAGCCGATACGCCGATGAGAACGTCCACAAGATACGGGCGTTCAATATACCGGCCTTAGGAGCATTGGCACGAGGTGATCCGTCGTAATTCAATTGTCCGTAGAAACCGCCTGCCGGATCGGGGGCATACTTCGCCCAGAAATGCAGGATATTGCCTGTCAGGTCGGCTTTGATTTCTTCTTTTAGCTGAGTAATATCCCGTTTATCCTTGTCCGAAGCGTCCACATAGGCGTGATAACCTCCTTGTGCGCTTATCTGCCAAGTAGAAACGCCGATGAAGAGCAAACAGGCATATATAAGTCTTTTCATTGTATTCCGTATGTTATAAAAAATCCCCGCGCTCCGCTCGGGAACGCGGGGAATAGATTATAGATAGATACTTGGTTAGTATCCTTCGTTCTGTGTCATGAGCGGATTGGCGGTCAACTCTTCAACCGGAATGGGGAACACCTTACGTATCGGGTTCCAATCCCAATTACGCGCTGTCACCGGAATCAAGTTTGCTCTCTCGGCCGGACTGGCGTCATTCCATGGTTGATTGTAATCTATCGTCGTAATTCCGTTCTCGTCCACTTTCGGAGTGGGAACCACATATTGCTTCGTCGCCGTATTGTAGAACGAAGCATTGTTGTTCTTCGGATATTCGCAATCCAACCACTCTTCGATCATGTTGCAACGAATCAAGTCGTAGTACAAGCTATATTCATAATACAACTCTTTGCGACGTTCTTGAATCATGGCCACCATCCAAACGTCCGACGTATAGCCCTTTTCGGCTTTGTAGGCCGTATAGACGGTTTGTGCGTCAGGCACAGGGACTACCGATGTATTTAGTACTTCTTTCGGAAAAGCCAAGAAGCTACCGCTTGCATCCGGATCCGTTCCCGGTTCCAAGTTACCCCATGCGCGATTGCGAAGTTCGTTGAGCACTTGCCAACCCGTACCTGTATCGCCCGTACGGAAACAACACTCTGCATAGTCCAACAGGACGCCACCGTAACGATAGAGGTTCACCGAATGGGAAGAATATTGCGTGTTAACTCTCCACCACTTCATACTGTGGTTATTCGGTTTGAACTCAGCCGTCGACAGGAACCAATCCCGAAAAGGAGCTGCTGCACCCTCTGCTACGGGTTTACCGATGGGATCACCGGTCACGAAGTTTACGTCGCCCTTGCCGGCATGTCCGTCCCAACCTGCGATCGAATAGGTTCTGCGCTTGTCGCCGGGTTCGAACGAGCGAACCAACTCATAAGAAGTGAACGAGTCGCCCCAGCCACTGTATTCTCTTGGTTTGCTCTGCTGAGTAAAATGGCGATAATCGTTATTTCCGATATATCCCCAGATATTGGTCATACTGGGATATTGGGGGAAAGCTACTTCCCATACGGCTTCTACGTTCCAGGGGTTATCCACCCAACTCGTCATCGCATAACAAGGATTCAGTTGGTAGGTCTTACTATCCACGACTTGCTTATATTGGCTTTTCGCCCTTTCGTAATCACCTAAGTACATATTCACTTTGCCGGCATAGGCCAAGGCGGCACCTTTCGTAAAGCGTCCCTTCTGTCCGTCACCCGGTTGCCAATCCAATACGGATGCGGCGAACTCGAAATCTTCCTTAATGAGTGCCCATGCCTCCGCATCCGATTCGGGACGAGCCTTATTCGGAGACGTTTGGTAGGTCTCGCCGGTCATCAACATCGGTACGCGACTGAAATTGATCGTCAGGAAGTAGTATAGATACGCCCGAATGGCGCGTGCCTCAGCTTCGTAGATCTGTTTCGTTGCGGCCGGAACGACGCTTTCCTCCACGCCTTCCAAATCTCTCAGGAATAAGTTGGCGCGAGCGATGTGAGCATACGAGTACTGCCATGCAATCATAAAGAAGTTGGATTGAGAAGCCACCCCCCACGAGTGCGAAGACATGGGTGCATCCCATCCGTCGGCCTGGGTATCCAGCGTAGGCAGGTTGGCCAACGGATAGTGCGGCTTGATATAGTAATCACTCGGATTATAGAAGCCTTGATATACGGCGGTCAAGCCCTTCAAGACATTTTCCGGATCCGAATATACGCCTTCCGGTGATACGATACCGTAATGTTCCACGTCCAGAAAACTTTCCGAACAGGAAACGGCGACTAACGACATGCTCATAAGAGCATATATGGCTAATTTCTTCATATCTGTATCTTTTTATCTGTTTACATTAAAAACTTACTTGCAATCCAAACATGAATGTACGCGGGAACGGATAACGACCACCGTCATATCCCGTCGTAGTTACACCGGCATTTACTTCCGGATCACTATATTTGCTGTAAGGCGAAAGCGTCAGCAGATTCTGTACACTCAGGTATACGCGAGCACGATTGACTACGTCGGCACCGAAGAAATTGCGGTCGAACGTGTAACCTACTTGCAGATTGGATATTTTCAGGTAATCGGCTTTCTCTACGAAGTAGTCCGATACACGGTAAGATTGCGGCAAATCGTCGCGAGACAATTTAACGTAAGGAGCATTGGGATTTTCCGGCGTCCACGAATTGGTCGCATATTCGCTCAACAGATTGAAATATCCATTGTCTTCTTTCTTGATAGTCGTTGTATAGAACTTCGCCCACGACAACAGTTTCTGACCGAATACGCCGTACATATACATGGAAGCGTCCCAATTCCGGTAACGAGCCTGCAAATTCAAACCGTAGTTTAGTTTTACGAAACCGTCGCCCAGATAGGCTCTATCATCTTCCGTAATATGTCCGTCTCCGTTAAGGTCTTTGAACAGGAAGTTACCGGGACCGGTGGTTGCATAGTCATAATACATACCTTTACCGTATAATTCTACTGCCCTTGCATTCAGTGCATCAATTTCAGCCTGATCCCGAATGATGTGGTCTACCACGTATCCGTAGTAAGTTCCCAACGGAAGGCCGGTATAAGATACCTGTCTGTTTGTCCATCCGGAACCCGTCGGTCCGGAGCTGGTCGTACCGGCACCTACGTCAATCGCCTTGTTCTTATTCGTAGAACCGGTCAGCGTTGCGCTGACAAACCAGTCGCGATTGATTTGTTTGTTGTAGTTGACCGTGAACTCGAGACCTTGGTTACGGATGCTACCGAAGTTCGTCGTAATGCTACTGAACCCGGCCGAAGGACGAATGGTCTTGCTCAGAATCAGGTCTTTCGTGTTACGGATATAGTAATCCAACGTCACGTTCAGTTGACCTCTCAAGAAACCGAGATCCAAACCGATGTTGGTTTGTTCGTTGGCTTCCCATTTCAAACCGGTGTCTATTTCTCTCGTTTGAGCGATACCTTGAATACGCGTATAGTCATTGTTCGCGTTGTAATAGTCGAAAGCGACGCCGCTTGCATTCATTTGACTGATGGCATCCGTAGCATTCACGTTTGCGTTACCGGTTTGTCCCCAGCCGACACGAACTTTCAGATTCGAGAAGATGTCTAATTTCTGGATAAACGCTTCTTCGGAAGCACGCCATCCCAAAGAGAACGACGGGAACGTACCCCAACGATTGTCCTTACCGAACTTGGAAGAACCGTCGCGACGTACGGATGCCGTCAACAGATAGCGGTCTTTGAATGAATAGTTGACGCGAGCCAGATAAGACGAAAAGCGCTCGGAATCCCACGGGCCGCCGCCGCCGCCGTTATAGTTGTTAGGATCATTGGAGTAGAAACCTCTCAAGAAACCGAAGCTCAAATCTCTGGTCGAAGAGTTGTTACTCGAACCGTGGCTCTTGCTGGCCGACTGGCCGAGCATCATGCTAAAGTTATGGGCACCCCAAGTATTGGCATAGGTCAACGTGTTTTCCACACCCATATTCGTAGAAGCCGATCCGTTCGTACCGAATTCATCGACGGAGTTGGCGCCTCCGCTGGAGGTATTATAAGCATAATAAGTGTCGAGATAGATACTGTTATAATACCAACTGTTGCTGCCGTTAAAGTTATAGTTCATATCGGAACGGAAAGTCAAGCCTTTCAAAAGCTTCACTTCAATCCATGCCGTATTGCGGGATTGACCGTTGTCGTTGTCCCAATCTTCTTGATAACGGCGAATATATTGGTCAGCATACGGGTTAGAAGTATAAATACCGGCCGAATATTCAACCAACGGGTCATAATAGTAGTGTCCGTACTGGTTACCCTCAGGTCCCGTAGTTCCGTCCGGATATTTAACCGGAACGTGTATCAGTTCTCCCGTATTTTTGTCTACGTAGTCCATGGTCGGAATAAGGCGTGCATAGTTGACCATATTACCGCCGCCTCTATTTTTCGAGGTATTGAAGTTCGTAGAGAATCCGAGACGAACGACGTCCTTGATATTAGCCGATACGTTCAAGCGCAAGGTCAGACGTTTGTTCCAAGTATTCTGTATGATACCCTTATTATCCATGTAGCCCACGGAAGCGTTTGCTTGCAAAGCTTTCGTACCACCGGAAATGGAGAGGTTATAGTTCTGTCGGAAGGAAGTTTGCGCCATTACGTCTTGCCAATCAATGACGTTCAACTGATTGTCATAGTCACCGTTGTAAGCCGTGAACGGAGTCTTTCCGTCATTGGCGATGGATTGACGATAGGCTACCAACCATTCGTCCAAGCTGGCCATGTCCAATTTATCCGCATACGTGGATACACCGAAGTCAGCACGAAGGTTTACTCTCATCTGTCCTACTTCGCCCGAGTTCGTCGTTACCAAGATAACGCCGTTTGCACCACGGGCACCATATATAGCGGTAGAAGACGCGTCTTTTAATATTTCGATGCTCTTTACGTCGGCAGGATCCAACCAATCCAAGTTGGAAGCATTGCCGGCCTGTACACCGTCGACTACCCAGAGCGGGTCGGTATTGCCGTTCATGGTAGCGACACCACGAATACGGATACTATATCCGCCTGTCGGATCACCACCGCCTTGCGTGACAACCACACCGGCCGCCATACCTTGAAGGGCTTGCGTCAATGAAACCGGCGCGCGCTGCATCATCTGCTCCGTATTGACGGAAGTAACAGCACCGGTAATATCGCTTTTCTTTTGAGAACCGTAACCGATAACCACAACCTCTTCCAAAGATTGTGCATCTTCTTTCATGACGATTTTATAGTCAGTTTGTCCTGCCGTCACGGTAACCGTTTGAGGGATGAAGCCTATATAAGTTATCTCGAATTTAGCACCTACTGCTATCGACAGGCTGAAGTTTCCGTCTATATCAGTGATCGTACCGTTCGTTGCAACACCGACTTCTCTGACGTTCGCTCCGATCAACGATTCATTGTTGACGTCGAGAACGCTACCTTTAATTTGCACGGTTTGAGCCTGCAATGTGGAAGGCGTAAGGCTCAGCAGACAAAACCCAAGTATTCCTATTAAATATAGGAAGCGTGATTGGTTTTTAATTTGTTTATGTAAATGCATAACTAATAATGATTTTTGGTTTGACAAAGGTCTGCCGCACGCTGAGGCGCGGCAAAAAACGAACTCATGGAGCCTCTTATAGAAACCCCGAATGGTTAAATTAAAATAATACTGTCTGTTTCGTAAGTATGTTTCTCCTTTCTTGTTATTAATTTAAGGGTTAAACGATTCGTAGTTATTCATCGGTATTTCGTATTAGTTAGAGAATTCTTATATCAGTTAAAGAATTACCGTATTAGTTTCATCGGCCAAAGTTACGGCTATTCCGAATAAATACATGCCTTTTTTTTTGCAAAATATAATACAAATTTGACACATTTAATAGAATTAGTGAAATTAGCCCAAAAAGTTCGGAAAAGAAGCCC
>JAISIB010000187.1 GCA_031262265.1 Prevotellaceae bacterium | reverse complement strand
GTAGGAAGTGCTATCTTTGCACCGCTATTTCTATTGCACAACACAAACGCAAATGAGACGAAACTTGTTATGTGTCACCGCCTTGTTAGGTGGTGTCTTTGCTTCTTATCCGCTGTATGCGGCCCGGCCGGACAGTGTGAATGCCGTTTTACCCGCATGTACAGCCGACTGCTCTCCTACTTTCCGCGTGCGACAAATCATTGTCCCGACGGTATTGGTTGCTACGGGTGCCTCTTGTCTGTTTGTTCCTCCCATGAAAGAAGCGAACAAGGCGGTAAACCAGCGTATCAAGCATTGGCGCGGTCGTCCGTTGCGTGCGGATGATTATTTGCAATACGTACCGGTGGCGTCTTATCTGATGATGGGAAGTCTCGGAGTTCCGTCTAAACATTCGTTTCCCGAGCGGTTCGTCATGGCCGCTACCTCTTATCTGGCCATGGGCTTTGTGGTCAATTCGCTTAAACACTCCATTCGTAACTTGCGCCCCGATCATTCGGCTTACAACTCCTTTCCTTCCGGTCATACGGCTACTGCTTTTTGCGGCGCGGAGCTGATACGCATGGAATATGGTACGGGCTACGGATTGGCTGCCTATACGGCGGCATGCGGCGTTGGTTTCTTGCGTATGTACAACAATCGCCACTGGGCAAAAGACGTACTGGTGGGTGCGGGCATCGGTATCCTAAGTGCACGAGCGAGTTATTGGTTGCATACGAGTATAGGAAAATGGTTGCATCATACGTCGAATAGAAAAAAAACCTACCTTTGCACAGATTTATATAATGGTGTATGCAACAACCCATCACGTCGCCGAAAGCTAAATTAGTATCTTCCAACTATTGCTTACTGTTGGCAGCCAATTTTCTGCTGTTCTTCGCCTTCTATTTGATATTGCCCGTATTGCCTTTCTACCTGACGGAAGTTTTTAGGGTAGACAATGCGGCAGTCGGTATCATTCTTGCCTCCTATACGATTGCTTGCTTGTGCATTCGCCCGTTCTCGGGTTACGTGCTCGATACCTTTGCGCGCAAGCCTATCTATCTGGTAGCGTATTTCATCTTTGCATCTATTTTTGTGGGCTACATGTTGGCCGGCGTATTGACGGCTTTTGTGTTTTTTCGCGTGCTGCACGGTTTGGCGTTCGGCATGGTGACGGTGGCCGGCAATACGATTGTCATAGATATTACGCCGTCGGAACGACGTGGAGAAGCAATCGGATACTACGGCTTGGTGAACAACATCGCACTGAGCTTCGGTCCTATGGTCGGCTTGTTTCTGCATAGCTTCTACTCGTTCGAGACAGTTTTCCTGTGTTCTATCGTTTCGGGTGCCGCAGGTTTTGTCATTGCAACGCTGGTTAAGACTCCTAAGAAGCAGCCTGTTGTGCAACAGCAGCCTTTCTCGTTGGATCGCTTCTTCCTGAAAAAAGGCACGCGTGCCGGTATGGCTCTTTTTCTCCTTTCGATTCCATACGGAATTACGACGACGTACATAGCCATGTACGCGGAAGCTATTCATATCGCGGTCACTACCGGTTTATTCTTCACCGTGCTGGCGATAGGTCTGGGCATATCGCGTATATTCTCGGGCAAACAGGTTGATAGAGGGCGTGTTACGCAAACGATCAAGTTCGGTTTGATATTGGTAAGCGTTTCTTTTTTCATGCTCTCTTCGTGCGGATGGCTCATGCAGCGTATGCCCGATGTGGGCACCTTTCTCTTTTTCTTCGTCCCCCTGTTGCTGGGCATCGGCTTCGGTACGATATTTCCGGCGTACAACAGTTTGTTTGTCAATCTTGCCGAGCACAACCAACGGGCTACGGCCACCTCTACTTATCTGACTTCATGGGACGTGGGCATCGGCATTGGTTTGGTGACGGGCGGCACCATTGCGCAATACACTTCCTTTGCTACTACGTTTTTCGTCGGCGCCATACTGACGGTCGTCTCGATGATTTATTTCTGGCACACGGTTAGTCCCCATTTCGAACGCAATAAATTACGCTAATATGACCAAACGTGAAAGATACAGGCAAGTTCTGGAATGGTTTCAAGCCAATCGTCCGATTGCCGAAACCGAATTGCATTATACCGACCCCTATCAATTGTTGGTGGCGGTGATTCTGTCGGCTCAGTGCACCGACAAACGCGTTAACATGGTAACTCCTGCCTTGTTCGAGGCTTATCCGACGGCAGAAGTCATGGCTGCATCCACCCCCGAAGCCCTATTCCCCTACGTTCGTAGTATCTCCTATCCGAATAGTAAGGCAAAACATCTGGTCGGTATGGCGCAAATGCTGATGAGCGACTACGGTGGGCAGGTGCCCGATACGCTCGAAGAACTCATCCGCTTGCCGGGCGTTGGGCGCAAGACGGCTAACGTGATTCAATCTGTCGTTTTCAACAAAGCCGCCATGGCCGTGGATACGCACGTCTTTCGCGTGGCCGAACGTCTTGGACTGACGACCGACTCGAAGAATCCGCTGCAAACGGAGAAGGAGCTGGTCAAGCATATCCCTAACCATTTGATTCCGATCGCCCATCATTGGTTGATTCTGCACGGGCGATACGTTTGTCAGGCTCGTCGTCCGCATTGCGAAGCCTGCGGATTGCAACCGTTCTGCCGGTATTATATGAAATCCTCCGCCGTGTAGCTATATGAGCGGCTTTGCGAAGGGATTTTCCTCGTATGTTGTTTCAACGAGCGGCTTTGTCGTTTCAATAACTTACAGACTTGTGAACGGCGGAACGTACGGAAATCCGCTAACAGAAGAATTTATATATAATTTTTCTGTTATACTATAGAAATTTACATATAATTTTTCTGTTAGTGAAGTGGAAAGCGTATCTTTGCCGCAAAAAGATATGATTTCTCGATTACTGCAGTCTCAGATTGAAAGCAAACTTTTCAAAGGAAAAGCGATTATCATCACCGGTCCCCGTCAGGTAGGGAAGACCACATTGCTGCGCCGGATTGCCGACAGCCATGCCTTGCCTTCGTTGTGGCTGAATTGTGACGAACCCGAGGTACGTCAACTACTGACCGACACGAACGTTCAACAACTGCAATCACTGATAGGTAGGTATCGCATGGTGGTAATAGACGAAGCCCAACGTGTTAGAAATATCGGGCTATCTATGAAACTAATCGTGGATACTTTCCCGCAGGTGCAGCTGTTGGTTACCGGTTCATCTTCTTTAGATCTTGCCAACGAAGTGAACGAACCTTTGACCGGACGTAAGTACACTTATCAACTCTATCCGTTTGCTTTCTCTGAGTTATCCGATCATCACAACTGGCTCGCCGAGAAACAGATGCTGGATACTCGT
The DNA here is from genome assembly GCA_031262265.1 of Prevotellaceae bacterium. Lineage (GTDB taxonomy): Bacteria > Bacteroidota > Bacteroidia > Bacteroidales > Bacteroidaceae > JAISIB01. The sequence continues at coordinate 9,227 of JAISIB010000187.1, read as the reverse complement.
CTGATCTACGGTTCCTATCCCGATGTCGTCAATCACGCAGGTGAGGAGAAGGAGATCTTGTTGAATATTTCCGAAAGTTATCTCTATAAAGACATCTTGTCGTTAGCGGAAATCCGTAAGCCGCTGCAATTGGAAAGGTTGCTCATGGCACTTGCACTGCAAGTAGGTAGCGAAGTCTCATATAACGAGTTGGCACAAACCATACAATCGAACGTAGCCACGGTTGAGCGTTACGTACATTTGTTGGAGCAATGCTTCGTCGTGTTTCGTCTGGGCGCATTGAGCCGCAATCTGAGAAATGAAATTAAGAAGAGTAAAAAAATATACTTCTATGACAACGGTATACGTAACTCTATTCTTCAAAACTTTGCTCCGCTGACTCTTCGACAGGATGTCGGGCAATTATGGGAGAACTATCTGATAGCCGAACGTTTGAAAGCGAACCATTATTACCGGCATTTTGTGAAATCGTACTTTTGGCGTACTTTCCAACAACAAGAGATAGACCTTATCGAAGAAGCGGACGGCATGTTCTCGGCCTATGAAATAAAATGGAATGAAAGTCGTCGGTCGCGCATACCGGAATCTTTCGGTCAGCACTATCCTGTCAGAGAGCAACAAGTCGTTACTCCGAACAACTACCAAGAGTTTTTGTGTTTTTGATAGATTACTCCATGTATGTATGGAAAATACTTAGTTATTTCTATTTCATAGGTATTCATTTAACGAATAACTCTGTAGCCAACAGATAAAATAGCATCTAAGTTATAGCCTTTGTTTGATACCGTTTACTATCATTGGCAGTATGTTCCATTTTGGAACATACTGATTTCTCCTTTTCCTTCCACCATGCTTTAATTTTGTACAAACATACGATTTATTTCCCAATCTTTCACTTTGGCTTCAAGTTTACCGCCCTATGTCTTTCGCTATCCGGCAGCTTGACCATAACTTCTTGTGCCGTATAGAAAATAAGCGGCTTTGCGAAGAAATTTTCCTCGTAAGTTATTTCAACGAGCGGCTTTGATATTTCAATAACTTACGGACTTGTGAACGTCGGAACGTGCGGAAATCCGCTAACAGAAGAATTTACATATAATTTTTCTGTTATACTATAGAAATTTACATATAATTTTTCTGTTAGTGGATGTACATACACCTATTATCTCCCAATTGGTTTGATTACTTTCCTCATGTCATCTACGTCTATCATGAAATAACCATCCAATATGTTATCATCAGATAATTTGTTGCGATTAGCATTATACGCTGCGACTTGCATGTCGCTCGCTTCAATGAAATTATAGTCTGTATTGCCGACGGCCGTTGTTTCAAGTAATCTCAAATTACGTTTTCCTTCATCTCTATAATATCCTAAGAATACGTGGCCGGGTACAAATACCATACAGCTATGAATGCCAAGTTTCCGAAGGATACTACAAAAGAAAACTGTTCCATCGGCACAATTAGCTTGAGTATTAGATAACACTTCATCACAGAATCGAATATATTGAGTTGCAACGTTTGAGTTAGTATTGCTTGTAGTTGTGATATTGCTATATTTAATACCTTTCTGTCTCATTGTCAAGAATATTGCTGCTACTTGTATGTCTACCCAGTCTGCGCCTAATTGATAACCTACGAATTGCACATCAGGATAGGAGCGTATTACATCACGTAAGAAACGATCGACGACGGGACTATCTTCATTGATGTATGAAGCAAATAAGAATTGTAAGGGTACGATCTCTTCCTCTGTTTGTATGGCAATCAAACATTCGTTAGTGGAACGGCATTGAAGGTTCAGCGTTTTACGGTCAATTTCCTCACCGCTGATACCATTATAGGCTATAAACGACATATCAATGTATTCCGGCTGAGTGATAGTTTTCAAGGTATCAAACTTCCACAATATATTGGCTTCTATTTCTTTTGAACCGATAAAATCTTTCTCTGTAATAATTGTTTCATAGTTTAGCTTTGTCTCCGGAATAACGATTTTGATATTATTCTCTGTTTCGGAGCTTAGATTGATTGTGAAGAAACTAATATTATCACCCGTTTGTCTGGATAGTTCCTTTATTCCTAAGATGAGACTTGGATATATGATTTGTTGAAGTGCGGGATCCAATATAATATCGAACTCTATTTGCGGTGCAGTATACAAGAGTGTGACCGTTTGCGAACCTATTTCTTGATTATCAAACGTATTGTAAAAAATGAAGGTCATATCTACATGCTCTGATTGCATAAGCCTTTTCAGATTGTCATGTTTCCATTTTATGGTGGGAATAATCTCCTTATCTCCTTCCAGACCTTTTACGATAGTATTAGTTTCATAATTTAGTTTACTTTCTTGGAGGGTGATCTTTATATCATTTTCATAAGTGGAGTGCAGATGAATTCTAAAACCATTGTCACCCGTATTCACAGCTTGCGCAATTATGGCGGGAGAAATTTTATTAGATAGCGAATCTATATAGCTAATTTCGCATTCTACTTTGCCGGTGCTGACGAGCCACAGAGAGAAACCAGCAAGAGCGATAATACCAATGAATATTCCTCCTATGATGGCGCAACCCATCTTCTTCCATCGCTTTTTTGGAGGGCGGGTATTGCTTTCTGTCTTTACTGGTTGAGTTGGTGTACTACTCTCTACGATCCAACTCTTGCAATGTTTGCATTTTTTAGCCGTAGCTAAAATTTCCTCTCCGCAGAAAGGACACTTTGTTGTTTCCATATTATGAATCCTTTGTTATATTTTCCATGAAGTTAGAGTTCATGATCGGCACATGCCATGATAGTGCTATGACTCCCATGATTATTGTGGACACGATTTGATACTCTTGTAAAAATGTCTGGTATTTAGTAGCTAAGAGCATCAACAGTAGGGCGTACATTGTTGCTCCTATCATAAAAGACATAGCAAGGCTGTATATAATTCTCAGAATTTGTGATTGCAGTAATACACATCCTACGGCAAACAGAATAAACCCTATCCACCAACTCCACTGCTGGCTTATGGGGAACATAAAAGAGAAAGCTATAAGTTCTGAAAAGAATAAGTATTTTGCTTTTTTATTTTTCTGTTTTTGCTTTTCTACTGCGATCAATTGAGATACATCTACCCGTGTAGTAGGTTCTGTAACAGTTCCTTTGGCTTGATGTGATTCTCTTTCTTTTATCTTTATAGTCGGGATTTTGACAATTTCTTTTATGTGATTGTCTTCTTTTCCCTTTTTCACGTCTACCCGTATAGTCGAGTGTACAGACGGTTGTAATTCTTTATTGAGATTTTCATCGCAATGAGGGCATTTGATAGAATTCTCCTCTATTTGTTCTCCACAAAAAGGGCAAAGAGTCTTACGATTCAACCATTCGCCGCAATATTTGCACTTTTGGGCAATGGCTAAAATAATTTCTCCACAAAAGGGACATTTTTTTGTTTCTTGTTCCATAGTAATTCTTCTATATACCTCGCCATCCCCTCGGCCGGTAGTTTTACATATATAGAAAGCGTGGGGACTGTTAAGTCATATCCTATTTCAAAGGCTCTCGCATGCCCAATATTGAGGATAGACAACAGTGCCCACGCCTTTTATATATGCTTTTGCGTATAGAAGCAGCTACATACATCAGACGCGAGCGTTTCTGTCGGCTATTATCCATCAATATTTAGAACTTGCGAGATTCTTGAAATACGGATAATATCTTAAAACGCTCTGTTTATAATCAAGTAATAAAGTTCTTGCTATATGCGCATACGGCAAGAATTATGTGACAAAAATAGATGTTTTTCACTATATAGCGTGTATTCAGAGGATAATATTTTGTTCTTGATGCATGAATAAGCGATTTGTCGTGATACAAAGGTGGTTTGTAATCGTAGGCATACTTTCGCTAGATAAGCGGCTTTGCGAAGGGATTTTCCTCGTAAGTCGTTTCAACGAGCGGCTTTGTCGTTTTAGCGATTGGCTTTGGTTGTCACTTCACGTTTAGGGAAACAGGATGCGGAAACGCGTCCATCCGTCGGGATAGGTGCGGAGGGAGAATGTGCAACCGTGTCGTGTGAGGACTTCGCGAATGAATAGCAATCCGATGCCTTGTCCGCGTGGTTTGGTCGAGAAGAAAGGAGTAAACAACTTGGTCTCGGTAGCTTGGTCGATACCGCGCCCGTTGTCAGCTACTTCTATCATAGCCGGACTATCTGTGCGAATGACGATATCGCCGTCATTCCCGATACTTTCGACCGAGTTTTTGATGATATTAAGGACGGCTTGTTCCATCAGCGTCGCGTCTATTTTTTTCTCCGGTAGTTCGACGGTCGACAATCGCAGGCTGATGTTATGTTCGCTGCATGTACTTTCCATAAATCGCATGCAACCGGCCAGCAGGGCGTTTATGTCGGTGTGCACAAGGTTCGGTTCCGGTATTTTCACGACGTCGGAGAAGCGAGTGATGAAGCGACTCATCGCATAGCAGCGGTTGATACAAACACTCATGAGCGTGCACAGATCGGCATTGTCGGGCGATTCGCTTAGTATTTCGTTGACGGAATCCAGCGTGGACGTAATGCCGGCAGTCGTGTTGTTGACTTCGTGCGCAATCATGCGGATGACTTTTTCGTAGGCTTGTCGTTCCACTTTGATTACTTCATCGGTCAGGCTTTCCAGTAGGAAAAACGAATGCGGAAAGCTGTTATCGATAAACGAAGAGTGCGTACATTTATAGACGTTGGCATCGTTCAAACGAACGGTTTGCGAAGTGCCGCGTGATATTTTGGCGAGTTCCATAGCTAACGGCACGGGAATATCCGATAACTTTCTATTTACTATTTCAACTATGCCTACGCCCAATATGCGCAAAGCTGCCGGATTGCATTGCGTCAGTCGGCCGTCCAACGACAGTATTAGCACGCCCATCGGAGAAGCATCGATCAATAAGTCCAGAAAGTTATTTTGCTCACGTAGCCGCAACCGTTCGTTTTTCAACTGTTCTATCATACGATTGAAAAGCTCTACGATGCGATCGGCCTCTATTTGTCCGATTAGTTTCAGGCGGCTGCTAAAATCTTGTTCGCGCAACAAATCCATGCCGTTGGCAATGGTATTCATGGGGCGTACCAGTCGGTGATAGAATACGATTAGGTAGATAAGGACGAATACCGAGAGACTTTCCGCAATGTAGAACGTGACGGAGAACGCTCCGGCGGCGATACTAAAATGAGTCAGCAATCCGATGACGCCGAGCAACATGACGACAAGTAGCCAGAAAAAAAAGCGGATAGGCATCGGTGTTAGTCGGATTCGGTGATGTTATACTTTTCCATACGCCGGTACAACGCACTGCGGCTGATTCCTAAGGCATTGGCGGCTTGTGAGACGTTACCCTTGTAGCTTTCAAGGGTTTGCAAGATAGTTTGCCGTTCCATCGCGTCAAGTGTCAATACTTGTGAGGGAGCGGAGGATAACGAGGCAGTCGATTCCTCAGTGTATTGGGCTTTGAAATCGGCGGCGTTCAGTTGCGCCTTACCGCCGGAAAGCAGCATCGTGCGATCGACCAGATTCTTGAGTTCCCGAATGTTGCCCATATAAGGCAGGCGCGATAGAAATTCAATCGCATCGGCGTTGATTTCTACCGGAGGCCATCCGTTCATGGTGGCTTGTCGGGCGGCGAAATGCCGTACCAATAGCGGAATGTCTTCACGCCGTTCGCGCAAGGCAGGCAGATGAACGGTAATCAAATTGATGCGATAGAATAGATCTTCCCTGAACGTTCGTGCGTCGACAGCCTTGCGCAAATCTTTATTCGTGGCGCACACCACGCGCACATCTGTCTTGTAGGTGTGACTATCTCCCAAACGTTCGAACGTTTGGTCTTGCAGTACGCGCAGCATCTTCACTTGGCACGACAAATCCAACTCTCCGATCTCATCCAGAAAGATAGTGCCTTTATTCGCCGACTCAAATCTACCGACACGGTCTGTGATAGCGTCGGTGAAAGCTCCTTTCTTGTGCCCGAACATCTCGCTGTCGAAAAGCGTTTGCGAGACGCCGCCCAAGTTTACCTTAACAAAAGGATATTTGGCACGAAGGCTGTTGGCATGAATGGCTTCGGCAATGAGTTCCTTACCCGTGCCGCTTTCTCCGGTGACGAGCACCGATGCGTTGGTCGGCGCGATGCGGGCAACGGTGTCGAGCACGTCGGACAAAGCTCGTGACTGTCCGATAATATTATCCCGCTTCAACGAGGATGCGGCGGTCATCGTATGGCTATCGGGCGGCGCAGTCAGTTGCAAGGCCGTCCGGATACGTTCGAGCAGTAGGGCGTTGTGCCATGGTTTGGTGATAAAATCGAATGCTCCGAGCTGCATACCCTTCACTGCCAACTCAATGCTACCCCATGCCGTCATCAGAATCACGGGTACGTCCGGCAGAAATATTTTTACCTTCTGAAGCAACTCCAACCCTTCGCGTCCGGTAGTAGAGAGCGAGAAATTCATATCCATGAGAATGAGTTGCGGACGAGAAGCCGTGCGCACCACATCCAGTGCTTCGCGCGGCGAAGCTACCGCTTGCGCTTGGTAACCGGCACGTTGCAACAGGAAACAAAGGGATGAACGAATGGAAGTATCATCGTCCACAATGAGTATCATAAGCACTTAGGGTTTATCATTCGGCTTCAAAAGTAGGCATTTTCCGGTTAATTAACAGCAAAAGCCCGTATCTTATTGAAATATCTCACCCAAGTATTGAAATATCTTACTTCGATATGGAAGTATGTCGGTATGTTAATTTACTCACCTGCTGATTAGTGCTTCTACGGCTTGTACGCCGGTATCTTTCAGAAGGACTCGCTTGTTTGCGTCCAACAGATATAGACAGGGGATGGCTTTCAGGTCGTAAATGGTCGTTTCTTGCAGCGTTTGGTTGTAGGCGTTAATCCATTCGGCGGGTATATCCTTTTGGTGACTTTCCCATTCGTGTAAATCATTGTCGGGGTAAACGGCCAGAATGGTAAGTTTCTTGTTAAGGACGCTTTGCAAAATGGGAATAGATCTTTTCAATGCGTTGATAGTTTCGAGGCAGGCATGGCAACCCGGGTTATTAAAGAATATCAGCGTATAGGGACTTTTTATTTCATAGAGCGTACCTTTGCGACCATTGGCCAGCGTGTAGCCGAAGTCGGTGGCGGGTGTACCTACGCGATTGAGTAAGGCGATTCGCAGACGATCATTCGGTCGTTCCTTCTCGTATTTGTTTAATAAGGGACTTTCAATCATTTGTCTTAATACGGCGATATAGTAATCTTCGTTGCGAAACGGAGAATTAGGGTCGTACAGATATTTGTCGGCAAGGTCGGTAAAGTAGATATATACTTTCTTATCGGCAGACGCCCGCTCAAACGTTTGTTGCAGTAGCTTCTGCGCACGCTCTACGGGTACTTGCGGTAAAATACTCAGGTAATCGACCCATGCTTGTTCCGTAATCTCGGGATGATGCACGTAGGCCGTATCGGCGAAGTCGAAGTTTTGCCAATAGTTGTCGAGGACATAGGCCACTTTTTGCTCCGGCGTGGTGATAATAGCAGGAATTTCAGGCCATACGAAAGCGCGTACGGAGTCTTTCGGCTGTTGTGCGGACGAGGTGCTCTTTTGTCCTTGGCAAGCGAGTAGCGCAACGAATAATCCGAGTACGGCAAATGAATGTAGGTTCATAATCTCATCAATATATAAATGGTTGTGTGTGCAAAAGTACGTTGTTTATCATTTATAGTTCTTTGGAAAGCGTAAAAACGAATTCCAATCCTCCTTCCTGACGGTTTTTAGCGTAGATATTTCCGCCGTGTATGAGTACCGCATTGCGGACGATGGCCAACCCGAGGCCTGTTCCGCCCTGCTTGCGCGAGCGTCCTTTGTTGACGCGGTAGAAGCGGTTGAAGATACGCTGTAAATGAATGGTATCAACTCCGATGCCGGTATCCGAGTAGTCGAAATAATAGAAATTCTCGTCTTCCCTGATACATTGGATGTAGATATTTATATCCGTGCCCGCGTATGCGATGCTGTTGTCTATGAGATTTCGGAACAAGGAATACAATAGCATTTGATTGCCCCGTATGATCGTATTCAATTGTAGTTGATTGTATGTCGTGATGTGCTTTTCGTTCAACAGAATCTGCTCTTCGCTTATAATAGTGTCCACAAGTTTGCAGAGATCTATCAGTTCTTTTTCGAACATGTTAGGAGCTTCGTCTATTCGGGTCAGCGTAGAAACGTCTCGCAAGAGTAGCGTAAGTCGCGTACTTTGTTCGAAACAGCGATGAAGAAAGAGCTTACGTTGTTCATCGCTGATACGCGGATTCTCGATCAGTGTCTCCAAGTAAGCATGAATACTGCTGACCGGCGTTTTCAGCTCGTGGTTAATATTTTGCGTAAGTTCCCGCTTCAGTTCTTCCTGTTCTATGGTTTGCGTGATGTCGGTGATTGAAATCTCAAAGGTTTGATCGGAAAAGACGATACCGGATACGTCAAAGTATCGACCGTCTTTGGCTATGCGGATCGTATGATGTAGGTGAGTCTGTTGAGTAGATTCTTGCGCCGTATGGATCGCCGTAACGATCGGTTGCAGTTCTTCGATGCGGAGAATGTCTGTGCCGTTGTTAGGCTGCTTGTCCGATATAAGATTGGCGTATTGGATGAACAAACTATTGAGCAGAATTTCTTTTCCGTCGGCAGCAAATATACCAACTCCTTGTTGTACCGTATATAAGTAGGCAAGTAGTTTCTCTCTCTCAATAGCTACCGATTCTATGATCTGTGAACGATGCTCGCAGATCTTGATCAACTCCAAAGTAGCTTCGTCAATGTCGTTCTGAGGAACGAAGTCGCTTAACTCATGAGGTACATGTAGAGTCTTTATTACTATGGGTGGTATTTTTCTCATACGGCGAAGCGAACGCCCGTGACTTAACGTCGCTCGATAGATAACGACGGAAAGAAGTATAGTAATGAAGATGTAGCCGCCGAAACCGAGATAGTTGACGTCAAACTTATCGTCCATCTCTTTTGTCCATGCCTGCGAGGTACGAACGATACACTGCGGAAACGCCGTAGCCACGTAAAATGCCCGAACACCCGTTCGTGTAGACAGACGCCGCGCGATACCGACGTGATCGGACGCGGCAAGTGCTTTCACGACCTCTTCTGTGTCGCTATAATCCTGATA
>JAISIB010000129.1 GCA_031262265.1 Prevotellaceae bacterium | reverse complement strand
GTCGGCGCAACAAGACTTGTGTCTGCCGCAAAGCTATAATGTCAATACAGAGTTCTTTTGCTTGCAACAAGACACGTTGGCGAACAGCCTCAGCCTCACTGTCGAAGACCGTTTTCTGTAAGTTATGCAGTTTATTCCGTTGGATATATGCCGTTGGAAAGTCGAATGATTGCAGAACTTCCAATTCCGTGATCACTTCCGACGTTGCTCCTTCCGGTTTCCCCCATTGGCGCGTGTACGAGACCGTCGGATCTGCCAAATTGTTACCGGCACCGGATTCCTGCTTGGCTGCCTCAGCGGCCAAACGTGCTTCGCGAACCTCCGGATTGTGGTCGGCGATTTGCAGTAGAACGTTTGTTATGGGGTCAGTCGACTGTGCGGATACCACAACGACAGTCAATACCCACACGAGCGGTATTATATAGAATCTCTTCATCTTTGTTTCTGAACTTTACGGGTTTGTAACAACAAATAGACTATCGGAACGATGAATCCGTTGAGAAGCGTAGAGGTAATCAAACCTCCCAAAATGACTTGCGCCATCGGGCTTTGTATTTCATTACCCGGCAAATCACCGTTCACAGCCAGCGGAACCAAGGCCAAAGCCGAAGTAATAGCTGTCATCAGTATCGGGTTCAACCGATCCAGTGAGCCGCGCATCACACATGCTATGGGCGAAAGTTTTTCTTCGTCTCTCAGGTGATTGTAATGGCTGACTAAAAGCATACCGTTGCGTGTAGCGATACCGAACAAGGAAATAAATCCGATAATAGCGGGAATACTCAATTCGGCGCCCGTCAACAGCAACATAAACACGCCGCCAATCAACGCCAGCGGTAGGTTGATCAGAATGATAGCCGATTGCGCTACGCTACGGAACTCCATAAATAGAAGTAGGAATATGACTAAAATAGCCAAGACGGAAGCTAACCATAACGTGCGACTGGCTGATTGTTCGCTCTCAAATTGTCCGCCGTATTCGATATGGTAGCCCTCGGGCAATGTAACTTCGGAATCAATACGCGCTTGTATGTCGTTCACCACACTACGCATGTCGCGACCGGCAGTATTGGCGGAAACGACCAGTTTGCGCTGCACATTTTCCCGATTGACCGTGTTTGGTCCCATTACCGACCGTATTTCCGCCACTTCCGAAAGCGGTATTTGCCGGCCGTCAGCCGTCAGTAACAAATCGGCGATTCCGTTGCGCGTAGCACGGTCGCTATCGGTAGCTTTCACCGTCAGATCAAAGCGTTTTCCTCCATCATATACTTGCGAGACTACTTCTCCTTCGAGGCTCACCCTTACAAATTCGGCGAACTCAGGTAAGGAAATACCATATTTGGCTAACAACTCACGACGAGGTATAAGCGTCAGCTGCGGACGCTCCACTTGTTGTTCGACATTCAGGTCGGTTATGCCCGGGACATCCTCGATGCTCGTTTTAATCGTGTTGCCTATCTGATACAGACGATTCAAATCCGCTCCGAACACCTTGATTGCGATGCCCGCCCGCGTACCGGATAACATCGCGTCAATACGATGGCTGATCGGCTGACCGATTTCTATATTTGCGCCGCTTAGTTCTGATAATTTCTCCCTTACTTGTTGCAAGAACTTACTCCGAGAAATTCCGTTCAAAGTAAACGGTGCTTCTATCTCCGAAACGTTTACGCCTAACACGTGCTCGTCCAATTCGGCACGTCCCGTCTTGCGCGCCACCGTCTGTATCTCGGGAATACTGAGCAGTAACATTTCCGCCCGACGACCGATGCGATCGGATTCTTCGAGTGAGATACCCGGCAACGTACTCACGTTGATCGTCAGCGAACCCTCGTTGAATGCGGGAAGAAAGCTATGTCCCAACGTAAAGAACAAGGCTAACGCTACCGCAAACAGTGCTATTGCCGTGCCGAGCACCCAAGCGCGATACCGCAAAGCTCCTTGCAGAGCACGGGCATAAATCTTTTTCAAGAAGACGGCTACCGATGATTCGCGCAACGAACGCTCCGTCGCACGGCGTCCCCCTAATAAATAACTACATAGTACGGGAGTCAGCGTCAAAGCGATCAACGTAGAAGCAGCCAGTGCCACGATGAAAGCAATGCCTAACGGTACCAGCATACGTCCCTCCATACCGGATAGGAGAAACAGCGGTATGAATCCGACAATAATAATAAACGTGGAATTGAGTATCGGCATACGCACTTCTTTGGATGCGTGAAACACAACTTCCAAGACGGGCAAACGTTCGCCTATCGGTAACGCACGATTCTCGCGCAAACGCTTGAAAACATTCTCTACGTCGACAATGGCATCGTCCACCAGCGAACCGATCGCAATCGCCATTCCACCCAGACTCATCGTATTGATGGTAAGTCCCGCATAATGAAGCACCAGTACGGAGACTAACAGCGACAGCGGCAGCGTAATCAGCGAAATGACGGTCGTACGCACGTTACCCAAGAATAAGAACAAGACAATCACCACGAAAATGCCACCCTCCAATAAGGCGCGCTGCACATTGCCTATCGAACTTTCGATGAAACGGCTTTGTCGAAATATATCGGTAGACACATGTACGTCTGACGGCATATTCCTTTGTACGTCCTTTAAGGCTGCTTCCAAGCGGGTAGTCAATTCCAACGTCCCCGTCGCCGGTTGCTTCGTGACGGTCAGTAGTACGGCCGGTTTTCCCCGTTCGGAAGCGACGCCCAATTTGGGCGTTTTCGCACCGACGCGTACGTCGGCAATATCGGCGAGCGTAATCGGTTGTCCGTTGGCGGCTTCCTTCACAAAAGCCATGCCCAATTTTTCCACATCCGTTGTCGCCGCCACACCACGAACGATGTATTCATTCCCATACTCGTACAATACGCCGCCATTCGCGTTTATATTCATATCGCGCGTGGCGGTCATGACTTCATCAAGCGACACGCCGTAGTGCCGCATGCGAGATGGCGAAAGTAGAATCTGGTATTCTTTGATATCACCGCCCAATACCGCCACTTGCGCCACGCCGCTCACAGAAAGTAAGCGCGGACGTATCGTCCAGTCGGCAATTGTGCGCAAATCTTGCAACGAAGTGCTGTCCGACGCAGTCAGTCCTATAATTAAGATCTCTCCTAAGATAGAGGACTGCGGTCCGAGCGTAGGCTTTCCGACTTGCGGCGGTAAATCATCGCCTACGGTTTGCAATTTTTCCGAGACGATCTGACGAGCAATGTATATATCGGTATCCCAATCGAACTCGACCCAGACGACAGAAAAGCCCGTCGTCGAAGAGGAACGCACGCGCCGCACGCCCGTTGCCCCGTTTACGGCCGTTTCAATAGGGAACGTGACCAGTTGCTCCACCTCTTCGGTCGCCATACCGCCGGCCTCGGTCATAACTACCACCGTAGGAGCATTCAGGTCTGGAAAAACATCCACCTCCGTGTGCATCGTGGTGTATAGCCAGCCGATCAGCAACAGCATGGCGGCGACTAACACCAGCAGACGGTTATGGAGTGAGAAGTGTATGATTTTATTTAGCATAATATTCTATGTTAGTGATGAAAGATTAGTGTTCGTGCGTATGCGGCGGTATGATATTCGACACGGAAGCCAGCTTTATCTCATAAGCTCCTTCGACAACCACTCGATCGCCTGCATGAATACCCGTTAGCAGCTCCACTTCTCTCCCGTCGTCCGCGCCTATCTCCACTTCTTGCTTCCGATAGCTATGATCACTCTCTTGTACGTACACATAATAGGTACCCAATTCTTCCATCAACGCGCTACGCGGCACAGTCAGCGTATTTGGTCGGGACTTTGTCAGTAGATATACGTCCGCATAAGTTCCTGCCAATAATTTCTCATCGTCCTCGCGTATTTCAAAGGTAACCGGCACGAACGAGGTACGTTCTCCATTCGTGGTTCGACCGTAAGTAAGCAACTTTCCTCCACCGTCTGACAAACGATATACGGAATCGGTGTACGCCGGACGATAATTGGCCGACCATACACGGTTCAATTCGCCATAATAACGTAGCGGCACGTCGGCGCGCAGCCAGAACGTACGATGCTGACTTAATCGAAGAACAGGAGAACCGATGGTTACATAATCACCTTCGCGGGCAATTACTTCGGAGACATAACCGGATATGGGTGCCGGCACGCGTTGACCGCCAACGGACGCATCTCCGGCGATAGCATCGTAGCTAATACGCGCATTTTCATAGTCTAATTTGACTTGATTGAATTCTCGTTCCGTAATGATACGACGTTCGAACAACGGCAACAAACGCTCATATTCACGCTTAGCCATCTCGTAGGCGGCCAAATCTTTGGCGATGTGATCGCCTTCGTCCATATTGCTGGTAGAAAGAGCGATCAGCGTGGAACCTTCGCGCACGGAGCTACCTGCCGCAAGCGGCTGCATAAAGCGTACTACGCCGGAAATGGTAGCGACTACTATCGTTTCGTCCGTAGGTGCGGCCAGCAGCTCACCGCCTACCTTAATAACGGAATGAAACTCTTTCGGCTGAATTTCTTCGCTACGGATACCGGCAGCGGCAGCCTTCTCGGGTTCTATCAGTATGTCGTCAGCATCATGCGCATGACTATGCGCATCTGCTTCATGCTCGTGATCATGATCATCGTGCGTATGCACATGTGCGTGTTCATCCGTCGTTTCGGATGTATGCGCGGTGTGCGAATGATTGTGGCAGCTTCCTAAAAGAAAGAGGGAGCAAACAAGATAAAAAGTAATACGTTTCATTATTCAGTTGTTTAGATAGATAATAACTCTCCTCCGAAACGGAGAATCAATTCGGCTTGGATGTACAAAGCCGTTAGAAAGAATAAAAGGGATTTATCCTACAAAAGGAGGGGCGCGCAGTCCACCTGCTCGCACGCATGAGACAGCATGAAGAGACTCGATGTAAAAGACTCGGTGAGATTCCGTTATAAGCGAGGGAAAAGATGTACTAACTAACGAGATAAGAAAAACGGGCAAGGGAGTTATGGTAACAACAAAGCCGCTCAGAGAGGCAGCATTCCCTTGTAGTAACACGGCTTGCGTGAGTGCTTTGGCTAAGCAATTGTCCGCGCCGCAGGGATCTCCCGTCTCCGCATGATTGTGACTATGATCGTGGCAGACGTCGGTACAACCGTCTAAACCGGCGAGCAGGTCGTTCTTCATACAAAGTTCGTTGCCATCGGAACGGTCATGATGGTGATGATGTTGCACCATCGGAGCGGCCACAATGACAAGGCTAAGCCACAAAAACAACACGGATATGTATGCTCTTCCCTTTCTCATACCAAAAAAATCTGCGCAAAGTTAAACTTTTATTCACTTTCCGAACCGCTCTCACTTTTTTTTTCTAACTTGCGCCCGAATTAATAACATTTTTTCAACTCATTAAGACATTCCTATGGATACGGATTCTAACACCGGAACATTTCGCCCGTTTATCTTAGTTGCCGAGGACGATGACAGCAACTTTAAACTGATAAAGGCTATTATCGGTAAAAAGTGTGACATAGAGTGGGCAAAAAACGGACAAGAGATGGTCGATTTGTTCGAGCAATACCATGACAAGACACACGCTTTGTTGATGGACATCAAGATGCCGATCATGACCGGACTGGAAGCTACCGGTATCATCCGGAAACAAGACCCCGAGATACCTATCATTATGCAAACGGCTTATGCTTTCAGTAGCGATCGCGAAGCGGCTATGGCTGCCGGAGCTACCGAAGTATTGGTGAAACCGATTACGCTGAATACCCTCCGCAATTGTTTGTCTAAATACTTCCCCGCATTGACGTGGACATAGGCTACTTGGGCGCCCTCACGTACAAAAACACCGCTATCAACGCATAAAGAACATTAGGAATCCATACGGCGAGAACGGGTGAGGCATTTCCGTTGACAGCAAATGTCGATGAGATGCTTTGGAAGAGAATGTATGAGAAACTAAGTGCCAATCCGATACCCAAGTGGAGTCCCATGCCGCCCCGCGTCTTGCGTGAAGCTAACGACAAACCGATTGCCGTCAGAATAAACGAGGCGAACGACATGGCGATACGTTGGTAATACTCTATCTCAAACTCTTTGATATTGGCGAAGCCGCGTTGTCGTTGCTTGCTGATGTATTCGCTCAACTGCGGGCTTGTCATAGTCTCTTGCTGCTTGGCACTGATCAGGAAGTCCGAAGGATCCATCTGTAAGATCGTATCTTGTTTCGCTCCCGTCACTATCCTTTCTTTCAATCCGTGCAGGTCGCGAATCGTATAATCATTGAGCGTCCACTTATTCACCTGCGTAGTATCATAGGTGATACTCCGTGCCGTCAGACGAGAGACCAATTTGCGATCTTCAAACTTATCAAGCGAAAAACGATAGCCCGTATGGTTGTAATCCTGATACCGTTCGAGATAAGCAATCAATCCGGTATCCACTTCCAATTGGATATTGCGCGCAGTCGTCACCTTCTTTTTCTTAACGTACCGGTCTTCAAAATCCAGCCGCACCACGCTGCCGCGCGGAATGATGTACGCGCTCAATAGAAAGGTGGCCAACGCAATGAGTGCCGCCGAAAGCATGTACGGACGAAACATACGCTTGAAACTCATGCCACCGGAGAACATAGCGACGATTTCCGAATTCTCGGCCAGTTTGGAAGTGAAGAATATCACGGAAATAAATACGAAGAGCGGGCTGAACAAATTTGCGAAGTAAGGAACGAAGTTGAGATAGTAATCGAATATGATCGCACGCCATGGAGCTTCGTTCGTTATAAACTTATCTACTTTCTCGTTGAAGTCGAAAACGACGGCGATGGACAATATCAATGCAATGGCAAAGAGATACGTGCCCAGGAACTTCTTCATTAGATAGACGTCCAACCGCTTTAAATATTTACGACGCTTCATTCCCATGTTTTCTCTATAATCGAGTGGAAACTCTCTCTACCATACGTGGTTTCCAAGTCGCGAAATCACCTTGTATAATATGCTTACGCGCTTCACGAACCAGCCATAAATAAAAAGCCAGATTGTGCACCGAAGCAATCTGCATGGCCAGCATCTCCTGCGCGTGGAATAAATGCCGTAGATAGGCGCGGCTATACAGCGTATCTACGCGTGATGCCCCACCGGCTTCGATCGGTTCGAAATCAGACTCCCATTTTTTATTGCGCATGTTCATGATTCCATTTTGTGTGAATATCATTCCATTTCGCCCGTTTCTGGTAGGCATGACACAGTCGAACATATCCACCCCGCGCTCTATCCCTTCAAGGATATTCGCCGGTGTTCCCACACCCATTAAATAACGCGGCTTTTCTCTGGGCAAGATGCCGTTTACCAACTCTATCATTTCATACATCTGCTCTACCGGTTCGCCAACGGCCAATCCGCCGATGGCGTTGCCCGCAGCTTCTTTCGACAAGACATATTCTGCCGATTCGCGCCGCAGGTCGGGATAAACGCAACCTTGTACGATAGGAAAAAGAGCTTGGGTGTAACCGTATTTAGGTTCTGTCTCGTCAAAGCGACGGATGCAGCGATCGAGCCAACGATGTGTCAGCTTCATCGAGTCCTTGGCATAGCTATAATCCGACGTTCCCGGCGGACACTCGTCGAATGCCATCATAATATCCGCCCCGATGCTACGCTGAATATCCACGACACTCTCAGGAGTAAAGATATGCTTGCTACCGTCAATGTGTGAGCGAAACTCAGCACCTTCTTCGCGCAGCTTACGAATACCTGCCAACGAAAAAACCTGATAGCCGCCGCTATCCGTTAGCATAGGCCTGTCGAAACCATTGAACTTGTGCAATCCACCGGCTGCCTCCAAGATACCGGTACCCGGTCTCAAATACAAATGATACGTATTCCCGAGTATAATTTGAGCGTTGATATCTTCTTTTAATTCATCAATATGCACAGCTTTTACCGTCCCGGCCGTCCCCACAGGCATGAATATCGGCGTTTCAACGACTCCGTGGTCAGTGACGATACGTCCGGCGCGCGCCTGAGTTTTCGTGTCCGTGTATTGCAGTTCAAACGTCATACGCGAGAGGGCTTTGTTTGTTCGTTCGCCACCGAAAAATCAATAGCATCGGCCACTTTCTCATCCAGCAAAGCGAATTCGAGTACTTCGCGTATGTCATCTACATAATGGAACGTCAGTTTTTTCAGATAGATGGCTTCTATTTCTTCAATGTTCTTTTGATTCTCGCGGCTCAGGATAATATCGGTAATTCCCGCACGTTTGGCGGCCAATATTTTCTCTTTAATGCCGCCTACGGGCAAGACTTTGCCACGCAATGTGATTTCTCCCGTCATAGCCAAATGAGGCCGCACTTTGCGTTGCGTCAGTGCAGAAGCCAACGAAGTAGCCATTGTGATTCCGGCCGAAGGTCCGTCTTTCGGGATAGCTCCTTCCGGTACGTGCACATGTATGTTCCAATGCTCAAAGAGAGACATATCTATATTTAATAGGTAAGCATGTGCTTTAATATACTCCAATGCCAGCATAGCCGACTCCTTCATCACATCACCCAAGTTACCTGTGAGCGTCAGCTTGCTGCCTTTTCCGCGACTAAGGCTGGTTTCTATAAACAGAATCTCTCCACCGACGGCTGTCCAAGCCAGTCCGGTCACTACTCCGGCATACTTGTTTCCTTGATAATTGTCGCGCGTGTATTCGGCAATCCCTAAATAATCTTTCAAATCTTCCGGATGAATTTCCGTAGTAAAATCCGATGATTTTCCTTGCGTGATATAGCGACGCGCCAGTTTGCGCATGATTTTATCTATCTTCTGTTCCAGCATACGTACCCCGCTTTCGCGCGTATAACTTTCAATGATCTGTTCCAGCGTAGCTTTCTGGAATTTTAGTGCTGTCCCCGTCGGCATATTATTTAGTCCGGTGGCTTCCATCGCCTTTGGTATCAAATGCTGCTGGGCTATTTGCACCTTTTCCTGCGTAATATATCCACTGATCTCTATGAGTTCCATTCGGTCGAGTAGTGGCGCAGGAATCGCATTGACGTTGTTAGCGGTCGCAACGAAGAGCACATTGGACAAATCGAAGTCCACATCCAAATAATTATCATGGAAAGCATTATTTTGCTCGGGATCCAGTACCTCCAAAAGCGCCGCCGACGGATCGCCGTGGTGCGTATCCGCGCCAACCTTGTCTATCTCATCCAGAATAAAGACCGGATTGGAGGAACCGGCTTTTTCGATACCTTTCATAATACGCCCGCACATCGCACCGATATAAGTCCTGCGATGACCTCGAATCTCGGCTTCATCATGTACGCCGCCCAATGACATACGCACGTACTTACGTTTCAAGGCTGCCGCAATAGATTTCCCTAGCGAAGTTTTTCCTACGCCCGGAGGGCCATAAAGACAAATAATAGGCGACTTCATGTCCTTGCGCAACTGCAACACGGCCAAATGTTCAAGGATACGTTCTTTTACCTTCTTCATGCCGTAGTGATCCTTGTTTAAAATACGCTCGGCTTGCTTGATATTCAAATTATCTTTGGTATAAACGCCCCACGGCAAAGTCAACATCATCTGAACGTACGTGAGTTGTACGTTATAATCGCCCGACTGCGGATGAATGCGCTCCAACTTTTGCAATTCTTTCTCAAAATACTCTCCCACGTCCTTTGTCCATTTCATAGTCTTCGCGCGGGCACGCATTTCTTCTATTTCCTGTTGCTGCGTGTTACCGCCCAATTCGTCTTGGATCGCTTTTATTTGCTGCTGCAATAGATATTCTCGATGCTGCTGCGTAATCTCTTTCGTCGTTCGCTGTTTAATGGAATCTTTCAAATCCACCAATTGCATTTCCTGATTAAGCAGTTCCATCAACTTGTAAGCACGGTCGCGCAACGAACTTATTTCTAATAACGAGATTTTATCATCTTTTGAAAACGGAAAATTTCCGGAGATAAAGTTTATAAGGAATGAATGTCC
>JAISIB010000083.1 GCA_031262265.1 Prevotellaceae bacterium | reverse complement strand
TTCCTCGCTGGACTGAGTATCGAAGGAAACGTATTTTAGAAAGCGTTCGGTGAGTGTCATGACTGTGCTTCGTTTTCTTTTTGCTCTTCTTCTTTCAATTCAAAATCGGTAATACCGTTATTAATAAGGATATTATACCAAGTAACCAGTTTCTTAATGTCCGACGGACGGACGCGATCACGATCATAAGCGGGTAATATTTCGCTCATGTATGCACGTAGCTCATCAACGGAGGCTTGTTTCGGGTCGAGGGACGCGATGCCTGCATTTTCTTTCTTTTTGATAGCCGTTAATACGTCGCGTAGCGGTACTTCTTCCGTCTCCGTATAAATGGCAATATCGGAAAGTGCCGTTACTTTCTCGTGTGCATACGCGGGCTGCCTCTTTTTCTCGGCGTTCAATGATTCTACGATCAACATGCCCTTTCCTTGGCTCACCAGTTTGAAAAGTCCCGGTTTGCCCGAAATAGATAAAATGGATTTCAACATATATAGTATGTTTATTAGTTATTCAAGGAGCAAAAGTACGATACTTCGGCGAACCTGCGAACGGAATTAGGATGAATTTTCTATAATTTATTACAAGGCTGTTACAGGTTGTTCACACAAACCACCTGAAAACTATCACCAAACCACCCGAAAACTATCAATTTAACACTTTTCTCTTGCTTTGATGGCTTTTTTGCATGCGCTCTCCTGAGCATAAGCGTTAATTTCGCTTTCGCCAAG
This sequence comes from Prevotellaceae bacterium, assembly GCA_031262265.1. GTDB lineage: Bacteria > Bacteroidota > Bacteroidia > Bacteroidales > Bacteroidaceae > JAISIB01. The sequence continues at coordinate 24,303 of JAISIB010000083.1, read as the reverse complement.
CCGTAAGACAATAGCGGCGGCCACTTAACTACGAATACAATGGATAAATGTACTTTATTTGAAACAGAACTGGTGAGGTTGCAAGGAGAATTGTACTGGTTCGCTTACAAATTAACGGCAAATAAGGAAGACGCGAACGATTTGTTGCAAGATACCACACTGCATGCGTTGAATAACAAGGAGAAATATATGCCAGGCTCTAATTTTAAAGGATGGATGTTTACGATTATGCGTCATATCTTTATCAACAACTATCGTAAGATACTGAGAGAACAGACCTATATGGATACGGAGGATACGAACGAGGCGGGAAAAAACATCAATGCCCCGTCGGAAATATCTCCGGATATGAGCTGTCGCGTGCATGATATTCGCTGCGTAATGAATGCGATACCGCAAGAATATGCTTCGCCTATCAATATGTACGTAGTAGGGTTTAAGTATCAAGAAATTGCCGACCGGATGAGAATGCCGATAGGCACCGTTAAAAGTAGAATATTTGTCGCTCGACAATTACTACGGGATAAAGTAAAACAATAGCTGTGTAAAACAAACAACTCACTCGGTAGTCGTGAATAGGACTACATATTGGATTTAAGTAAATAAGTGATGCAGAAAAAGCAAAATGTGATGTTAGGAAGGGAGTGTCTGTGAAGATGCTCCTTTCTCGTTTTTGGTCGGGATGTGTTTACAAAAAAAGAGAGAGACCCGACAGGAGATCTCTCTTCTTAGCATTGGAAAGTATAGTAATGTGTTACTTAATTATTCTATTGTGTTGTGTTCCTCTTGCTAAATTCGTTGCAAATATAAGCATGGATGAACAGATTATGCAAGTTTTTGGCAAGAAAAATCACGTACAAACGAATAATTTAACATTTTGTTGTAGAATTTGTCCAGTTTGGATAGCAAAAGTGCTACTGTGTCGCGCTAAGATGTATGCAGATGAACGCAACAACAAACGCGCTCCGTCGCATAACTTACCGCGAAAATGAGAGAACTTACGGGGATAATAGAATAACTTACGGGGAAAAAACAAGCCGAAAGCCGCTAATCGGAACGCTGCTTAAAGACAAAGTAGCGTTGCAATAGGTAGTTGAAAAAGACGGCGACGAGTGCATCCATGACGAGGCGCGTCAGTTTGTAATCCACGTGGGTTAGAATCGTCAGGAGGTTCGTTCCGATAATCTTTAACGAGATACCGCTGATCACTACACACACGAATCGCCATAACTGACCGGAAGTGCCGAACCGGTAGCTTTTGTCCTTTGAACGAAATGCCCAGTAGTGATTGATAAGAAAGTTAATGATGGCGCCCACGATGCCGCCGATGCCGATAGCTACCAAGTAATAGACGCCCAACAGCTCTTTAAGGATGAGCATAGAGGAATAATCGCACACATAGCCTATGCCGGCTGACAATTGTGCCTTAATAAATGGTTTAAGATACCTCCACATGTGTGGTTTCGGGCTAAATGTGCTGTTCGTCTACCTGCTCAAGGTGCTGCTCGTCTTTGTCGCGTCGATCGGACATGCGCAATAGCAGCCGAAAGTCTTTGATGTTGAACACCAATAGGGCAGCGCAGATAATCGTACCGGAGTAGATAATCGTATAGGGCAGGATAGTTTCCAGAACAAGTATTAAACAAATCAATATACGCACTTCCGTGGGGCCAAACGGGCCGGAATCTATCGTATATTGGTTGGTGATTTTATAACGCAACAGTGCCATCATCATCGCCCACCCGTAGAGGCAGACGAAGACGAAGCCTACCATTTCCCACGGACTGGGAACGTAGTAGATGTAAGCCGCTCCGATGAGGATGTTGGTAAACCAATCGAATATGAAGTCTAAGGAAAATCCATACCACTTGCGGGGAGTTTGTCTATAATAGGCCAATCTTCCGTCAAGCGAGTCGCCAAACCAATTGATCATAAGGCCTATGATACCCAGCAACAACCAAGTGCGATGATGTTTCTCGGCCAGCACGAAACTGCCTGCCGTGACGAAGCTACCGAACAGGCCGATGCCCGTCAGCATATTGGATGTAATAAAGAGGGGGAGACGTTGTACGAGAAAGGCAATTAGAAATTGCTCGTGCTTTTTGAGAATATTGGTGCGCTGCCTACTTTTTGTAATACGAGACAAGGCTTCCTCTGTGTTGTTACGATGTTTGTTCACTGTTGCTCACATAAGTTAGGCGACAAAAGTAGGTAAATATGCTGACTTTGTCGTAAGTTTGTGCCGCAAAATCAGAAAACGGCCTTATTTATGAAGGAAAAATTGATAGATAATGAACTGTTGCACCGCATTTCCCCGCTTATCGCCCGCCCGCCGTTGCGCAATTTGGTAATGAGCGTAGCCGGTTTGAATAAGGCTAATCGTGTGTATGACGCGGCCAAATACTTAGACGCTACCGAAGTGGCAGACGGGTTGCTTGATACCTTGAAAATTATACGGCGAGTACAACATATTGAGGTATTAAATAGTCCGCTGTTGGCAGGTAAGCCGTTCATTACCGTATCCAACCATCCGTATGGACATGTGGACGGGATTATGTTGATCGGCGAGGTTGTAAAAGTTCGTCCCGACTTCAAAGTGATGGTAAACTGGATGCTTCGGCAGATAGATATTCTGGAAAATTATTTCATCGGCGTAAATCCCTACACGGACGGAGAATTTAATGCCGTTTCCAGTGTGGGAGGCGTAAAGAGTTGCCTCACGCATTTGCAGAACGGACATCCGCTGGGACTTTTTCCGGCAGGTTCGATTTCTAAGAACATCGGGCACGGAAAGGCGCGCGACCGCGAGTGGTTGCCGAGCGTTATCAAATTGATACAACATGCCGGCGTTCCCGTTGTTCCGGCTTACATTTCCGGACAAAACTCGGCGTTCTTCAATTTTTTAGACCGGTTCCCGTGGTGGGTGCGTAATGTACGGCTGTGCCACGAGTTGGAAACGAAGCGCGGTAAGGCAATCGATTTAATTTTCGGGGAGCCTGTCATGCCCGCACAGTTACGTGCGTATACAGACTTACGAGAGTTGGGACTTTTCTTACGGGAAACGACGTATAAGTTGGCCGCTACCGACTGATAGCCGCTTCAAATTCCAACAATCTTTCTTTGATGCCGGCAAGCAATAAGGTGTCGTCTTCTTCCAGACGGAAGGAAGCGGTAAAATTGGTTAGCGAATGTTCGCCGCGGTCAATACATACGATCATACAGTCGGTTTTCCTTTGCACATCCAGCTCGGCTAAGGTGCGCCCGATTAGAGGTGAGTCTGCTTCGAGAACGTATTGTGATAATATGACACGGTATGCGGCTTTGTTTTCTATTTCATCGCTCTGCTTTTGTTGTTTGCGTTCTTCTATCGAACGCGTTAATCGTTGAATGTTATCGTCGGAACCGGCAATAATCAGGCGGTCGTGCGGATAGATGACTTCGTCGGCGGCAGGAATGTTGATGCGATGCTCGCCGCGCAGTATCGTAATGACGCTAACGCCCATGGTCGTTCGGCAATTCAAGTCGCGCAACGTACGTCCGACTTTGGGTGATTCGGGAGCAATCTCAATCTCCTCCACATGAATGTCCCTGGATTGCAAGGTACGGCGCGTATGTGTAGAGAGCGGTGCGGCGCGTTCCGTTTGAATGGCTTTGTGATGCAAATTCTCCAAGAAACGCGCTTCCATGCGGCGAGAGCTTTTCTTAACTTGCTTGGAAAGCACCAACGCCACCACGACTAATACAGATACGGAAATAGCTACGATCCATCCGCCAGAGAATAAGGGTAACAACACCCATAACAAAAATGCCAAACATACTCCGGTACGTGCCACCATCAGTGAGATCAGTGCGCCACGATTGAAGTGGTTATCATTCCATAGGGCGCGAAACTCATCCGATCGGCTTTTCTTCATAATCATCGTGCGCAAAAACGGACTAAGCAACGCCAATGTCAGCACGGCGGCCGGCCATTTTCCCCACGTATCCGATAAATGTTGCAGAAGGAACGGCGTTAGGTAATGATTGCACAAGAGAATGATTGCGATGGCTATGGCCGAATAAATTATCATCAGACGAACGACGCTTTTCAACAGTATGTTCCAATTCGTTTGGTTCTTGACAGTCTTATAAGAAGAGGTGGCGTATCCGGTAATGAGTTTGTTCCATTGGGCAGGTAGTCGCTGCTCTACCTTATTATATATAGGAATAGCCAAACGAACGCCGTAAGGAGTAAAAAACGTGGTGATAATCGAAACCGCGACGATGATCGGGTAAATAGTTGGGCTGATTACGCCCAGACCGGTGCCCAACGTAGCGATAATGAACGAGAATTCCCCGATTTGCGGTAGGCTGAATGCCACTTGCAGGGCAATTTTTAAACCTTCGCCCGACGCCAGTACGCCGACGGTAGCGAATATGATACGACCCACCACGACTACGGCTACGAGCAGCAGGATAATTTTCCATTGCTCGGCGATAACGGCCGGATTCAGCATCATTCCGACCGATACGAAGAAGACTGCGCCGAAGAAGTTCTTTATCGGGTCGATTAAGTGTTCGATGCGGTGTGAATAAGAAGTTTCGGCCAGAATAGAACCCATAATGAAAGCACCCAATGCGGCAGAGAAACCGACGGCATTGGCGAATAATACCATTCCTAAGCACAAACCTACGGAAACGATAAGCAGTGTCTCTTCGTTTAGGTACTTTTTACCCAGCTTCAGAAACGTCGGTATCAGAAAGATGCCGCCGACAAACCAAATAAGGATAAAGAATATCAGTTTTAAGACGCTTGATAGCAAAGTTCCCGCCTCGATCTGATTACTTACGGCTATGGTAGAAAGCAATACCATCATAAGAATGGCCATTAAGTCCTCTACGATAAGCATCCCGAATACCAGCCCGGCAAATTTTTGCCGTTGCAAACCCATGTCGGTAAAGGTCTTGATGATAATAGTCGTGGATGACATGGAGAGCATGCCGCCCAAAAATATACTATCCATGTTAGCCCAGCCAAGCAGCTGCCCGACTATGTATCCGATGGCTACCATAGAAAACAAATTGATAAAGGTAGAAGTAAATACGGTACTACCTACGTCGATTAACTTCTTGAAGCTAAATTCCAGCCCTAAGGCGAAAAGTAAAAAGATAATGCCGATTTCCGCCCATGTCTCTACGTTCTCGTGATCGGTCACGGAGGGCAGCCAAGAAGTGTATGGCCCGGCAAGAAATCCTGCGAGGATGTAACCAAGTACGACCGGTTGTTTGAGCCACTTAAAGAGAATGGTGGCAAGGCCGGCTGAAATAAGAATAATGGCTAAATCGGTGATGAATGTAGGTAAGTGTTCCATTGGTTTTTATTAGGGGAGAAAAGAGCCGATAGCCAGACTTGAACTGGCGACCTACGCGTTACGAATGCGTTGCTCTACCGACTGAGCTATATCGGCGGTTCGTTTTCGGGCGCAAAGGTAATGCTTATTCCGAGAACTCCAAAGCTGCGGGCAAAATATCCGCAGGAAAAATAATATGCGGCTTTGATAATGCCATATGCGGGTGTGAAATTTTCATATCTTACGAGCTTAAATTGACACAAAAGTGATTTATAATCGTAAGATGCGGGGAAATTTTCACACGAAGCATTATCTTTGCAACCGAATTCAAGATTTGACAAATCATTAACTATAAAAGTATGAGAAAAACCGGCACCATGATGCATAGACTGTTCACCATGACGCTATGCTTGTTCATTTTTACCGCATTGGCCGTGACACAGGGAATATCCGACGCTCAAGTTATGCAATACGTACAGCAGGCGCAACAACAAGGCCTTTCTCAAACGCAAATGGCGGCAGATTTGATGAGGCGCGGGGTAACGCGTGAGCAAGTGGAACGGCTGAAAAAGCAATACGATGAGATGCAGAAAGGCAGTACCACGAGTAATTCGCAGACCGGCAGCAGTCGTATGCGTAACTTACCGTCTACCGCATCGTCCCGAAGGATTAACGCGGGACTATCGACCTCGTTGACACAGCCGGGCGATTCGTTGGTAGAGAATGACTCCTTGCAAATGCTTCCACCTAAGATGCCGGGAAAACTGATCTATGGGCATAATTTCTTTAATAACCAGGCACTGACCTTCGAACCGAATCTAAATATCGCGACGCCGGTAGATTATCGACTGGGACCGGGAGATGAAGTGATTATCGATATTTGGGGGGATTCGCAGAGCACGATTCGTCAAATTATTACGCCCGAAGGAAATATTATAATAGACAATCTGGGACCCGTCTACCTGAATGGCATGACCGTCGACCAAGCAAAAGCATATTTGCAAAAGGCACTGAGCCGTATCTATTCGACTATTTCCGACTCCGGCACGCAAATTCAACTTTCGTTGGGACAAACGCGAACGATCAGCGTCAACGTGATGGGCGAGGTCGTCGTTCCGGGTACGTACCAACTGTCGGCTTTTGCTACGCTCTTTCATGCGCTTTATTCGGCGGGCGGCGTTACCGAGATCGGCTCGTTGCGCGCGGTAAAAGTAATGCGCGACGGCAAACAAACAGCTTCGGTAGACGTGTACTCCTATATGATGAACGGAAAACAAACCGACAATATCCGTTTACAAGAGGGCGACGTGATCATGGTGCCTACCTACCAAGCATTGGTGAATATCGGCGGAAAAGTAAAACGGCCGATGTTTTATGAAGTGCGGAAAGGAGAAACCGTACGAGATGTATTGGATTACGCCGGCGGTTTCACGGGCGACGCATATACGAAGGCCGTTCGCGTTATCCGTCTCAGCGGTCGCGAAAAACAGATATACAATGTAGATGATGCACGCTACGCTGATTTTGATTTGGCCGACGCAGATTCTATTGCGGTGGACTCCGTACTGGATAGGTTCGAAAATAAAGTAGAAATATTGGGGGCGGTATATCGTCCGGGGTTATATCAATTAGGTGAAGACGTACAGACGGTAAAGCAATTGATAGCAAAAGCCGAAGGCCTGAAAGGAGACGCTTTCACTAATCGTGTAGAACTACAACGCGAGCATGAAGACTTAACGTTGGAAGTTATTCCGATAGATCTGCGTGGCGATTACCCGGACATTAGGCTCCAGAAGAACGACCTCCTTTATATTCCCAGTATCCACGATTTGCAGGAGCAGCAGACACTGACTATTCGAGGTTTCGTCGCACGTGCGGGTACTTACCTATACGCCAAACAGATGAGCATCGAAGACTTAATCGTACAGGCGGGCGGCTTACTCGAAGCAGCCTCTACGGCGCGTATAGACGTTAGTCGCCGGATAAAACAACCGGAGGCGGTAAGCTCAGAAAATGCGTTAGCAAAAAGTTTTTCATTCGAGATGAAAAACGGTATGATACCCGGTGGTGAGACTTTCTTCCTCGAACCTTTTGACGAGGTCTACGTGCGGCGCAGTCCGGCCTATGCCGCGCAAGAAAATGTCTATATCACCGGTGAAGTTCTCTTTGGCGGCCCATACGCATTGAAGAAGAAAAATCAACGACTGAGCGAGTTGGTGGCAGACGCCGGCGGGTTGACGCCGGATGCCTTCCAGAAAGGCGCACGCCTGATACGCAAACGCACTGAGATAGAAATGAAACGGGAAGAAGACGCTTTGCGCATGGCACAACGATCGGCCAAAGATAGTATAGATGTGGAACTGCTGAATATTTCGCCTACTTATACCGTAGGTATCGACTTGGAAAAAGCACTTTCCGTAGGAGGAGAATATGATGTAGTCCTGCATGAAGGCGATAGCCTCTATGTTCCCGAACTAATCAGTACGGTAAAAATCAGTGGTGCGGTGATGTATCCGAATACGGTTACTTACAAACCGGGCGAGAAACTGGGTTATTATATTGATATGGCCGGTGGATTCGGCGAAGAGGCAAAGAAAGGCAAAGCCTATATCGTTTATATGAACGGAACGGTGGCGCGTGCCAGTCGCTACCGTGCGTCGGTGATTCAGCCGGGTTGCGAAATCATCGTTCCGACGAAAGAAAACCGCAATCCTGTAAGTGTCACACAAATGGTGACTTTGGGAACGTCCGTAGCTACGATGGGCGCAGTGATAATGTCCCTCATTAATTCATTGAAGTAGTATGGCAGACACACAGATTACCCCGAACATGCCGCCGCAAGAAGCGGAAATCGATTTATTGGCGTTGGCAAAGAAAGTATGGGACGCGCGTCTGTTCATTATCAAGTGGGTTGGCGTAGCAATCCTCGTAGGATTGGTAGTTGCTTTCAGTATCCCGAAAGAATATGAAACGAGCGTTATGTTGGCACCTGAGAGCAAAACGGGGAGCGGCGTGTCCGGTAGTTTAGGCTCGTTGGGCGCATTGGTCGGCATCAATATGAATACGATGACGGGAGCGGATGCTCTTTCGTCAACGCTCTATCCCGACATCGTAAAGACCACGCCTTTTATGGCCGAGTTGTTTACTGTGCCGGTTTTCGACCTCGAAGGCAAACTACCGACGGGAACTACGCTTTATAACTATATGAAGGAAGAACAACGTGCGGCTTGGTGGAGCTACTTGACAGCTGCGCCGTTCAAAGTCTTGGGTTGGGTACTGTCGATAGGTAAGGAAAAAAAAGAAGTAGACGATAGCCTCATAGACCCATTGAGGTTGACGGCGGAACAAACGGAAATCTTAGGCGCATTGACGAAGCGTATCACGGTAAACATTGATAATAAAACAAATCTTATTACGGTTTCTGTTTCGATGCAAGACCCGCAGATCTCGGCCGCGATAGCCGATACGGTGACAAGTCGCTTGCAAGATTACATCACGAACTACCGAACGGACAAGGCACGCAACGATTTGGAATTTACCGAAAAGATTTATCTTGAAGCGCAAGAGAAATACTACCATGCGCAGCAAGTATATGCTCAAATGGCCGACCAAAGTCAGAATGTGGTACGGCGTAGCTACCAGACGGAACTCGACCGTTTGCAAAACGAAGTGACATTGACGTACGGAGTATATAATAACTTGGCGCAACAACTGCAAGTGGCGCGCGCCAAAGTGCAGGAAGTGACGCCGGTCTTCACGGTCGTGCAACCGGCCGTTGTGCCCGTACGTGCAGCAAGCCCGCGCAAGGTGATGATCCTCATTGGTTTTGCCTTTTTGGCAGGCGTAGCGGCTGTCGCTTGGGTATTGTTTGGAAAGGAACTGATAGACAGCTTCAAAAATCAAAGTTCGTCCGTACAATAACTAACGGAGAAAACACAAAATCAAACTGCGAGAAAATAACATCTAACGAAGATAATAACTATTCATTGAAGGAGAATATATGAACATATCCTATAATTGGCTGAAGGAATACGTAAAGTGTGACTTGACGCCTGAGGAAATCGCTTCCGCACTGACCTCCATCGGCTTAGAAACCGGTAGCGTGGAACGAGTGCAAAGCATCAAAGGCGGACTGGAAGGCATCGTAATCGGAGAAGTACTCACCTGCGTAGAACATCCCAACTCCGATCATTTACATATCACGACGGTTGATTTAGGTACAGGTGGTGAACCTGCGCAGATAGTCTGTGGTGCGCCTAACGTGGCGGCCGGACAGAAAGTAGTAGTAGCTACGGTGGGTACGACGCTTTATCAGGGAGATAACTCCTATATTATAAAGTAGTCTAAAATACGCGGAGTTGAATCTTGCGGTATGATCTGCGCAGAAGATGAGATTGGTATCGGCACCAGTCACGCAGGTATTATCGTTTTGCCACCCGATGCGTCTGTCGGGATACGCGCAAAAGATTATTATGATATAAAGGATGATTACATATTGGAGGTAGATATTACGCCTAATCGCGCAGATGCTTGCTCACATTACGGCGTAGCGCGCGATTTATACGCTTATCTTCTACAACATGGCTATGAAACGGAACTAACGCGCCCGACGGTTTCATTTGATGCGGACAATCGGGAGCTGGACATAGCTGTTCGTGTAGAGAACACCGCCGCATGTCCGCGTTATTCGGGTGTGTCCGTCATGGGAGTGACCGTGAAAGAAAGCCCGGAATGGTTGCAAGACAAATTGCGCCTGATTGGCGTGCGCCCGATCAATAACGTAGTGGATATATCCAACTATATATTGCATGCTTTCGGGCAGCCTCTTCACTGTTTCGATGCCGATAAGATCCACGGCAAACAAGTCGTTGTAAAGACCTTACCCGCAGGAACTCCTTTCGTGACGTTGGACGGCGCGGAGCGTAAGCTTTCCGAACACGATCTAATGATTTGCGGAGCAGATGATACCCCGATGTGCATCGGAGGTGTGTTCGGCGGATTGGAATCCGGCTGTACGGAGGCAACGAAAAACGTGTTTATCGAAAGTGCCTACTTCCATCCGACATGGATTCGCAAGACTGCGCGTCGCCACGGACTAAATACGGATGCTTCCTTCCGTTATGAACGAGGCATCGACCCTAACAATACGCTTTACTGCCTCCAATTGGCCGCTTCGATGGTCAAAGAGTTGGGTGGCGGAGTAATATCTTCCGATATGAAAGACGTATATCCCGCGCCCATCCGCGATTTTGAGGTGGAGCTGGCTTACGAAAAAGTCAATTCCCTGATCGGGCAAGAGATCGCGCCGGAAACCGTGAAGAACATCGTACGTAGTCTCGAAATGCGGATAAGCTCCGAAACGCCGGAAAGCCTGAAATTGGAAGTTCCGCCTTATCGCGTAGACGTACAACGGGACGTGGATGTGATAGAAGACGTGCTGCGTATCTTCGGCTATAACAATATAGCCATGCCGGAGTCGCTAAAACTCAATCTGAACACGCGTAGTGAAACGGATAAATCAAATAAACAACAAAACATCGTAGCCGAGCAATTGGTGGGCGCAGGTTTTCAAGAGATACTCAACAATTCGCTGACTCGTGCGGCCTATTATGAACACTTGGAAGCATATCCTGTCGATCAGGCCGTTCGTCTACTCAATCCGCTGAGTGCCGATCTGAACGTGATGCGGCAAACGCTGCTTTTCGGAGGGTTGGAGTCTATCGCGCACAACGCAAATCGCCAGAACGCCGACTTAAAATTCTTTGAGTTCGGCAATTGTTATCGTTTCGACGTTGATCGGAAGAATCCCGAGAAACCTCTGTCCGCTTATCGCGAAGATTATCGTTTGGGGCTATGGTTGACGGGAAAACGAGTGAGCGGCGCATGGGCGCATCCTGAGGAGGAAACATCGGTTTATCAGTTGAAAGGGTACGTGGAGAATATCCTGTCGCGCTTAGGTTTGGAGCGGCGAAGTTTGGTAATGGGCAAATTGACAAATGACGTGTTCTCGTCGGCATTGACGCTGAGTACGCGCGGCGGAAAGCAGTTGGTCGTATTCGGCATCGTGCACGGAAAGCTACTCAAAGCGTTGGATGTGGATAGCGACGTGTTCTTTGCCGAGCTTAACTGGACGGAACTGATGCGCGCCGTGCGGACGGTGAAAGTTAGCTTCAAGGAATTGCCTAAATTTCCTGCCGTAAAACGCGATTTGGCCTTACTATTGGACAAGGACGTCGAATTTTCTGCCGTTGAGCGAGTCGCCTATGAAACGGAGCGTAAGTTGTTGAAAGACGTTTGGCTATTCGACGTTTACGAAGGTAAGCACCTCGAAGCAGGAAAGAAGTCGTACGCGGTAAGTTTCCTCTTGCAAGACGAAGGACAAACCTTGACGGATAAAGTAATAGAGAAGACGATGAACCGTTTGCAGCAGCAAATGGAAACCGGATTGGGCGCAAAATTAAGATAATCAATACACAAATAAAATGGGAAGAGCATTTGAATACAGAAAAGCCACCAAAATGAAACGTTGGGGCAATATGGCGCGCGTATTTACGCGCATAGGCAAACAAATAGCGATTGCGGTGAAAGCCGGCGGCCCGGATCCGGAAAACAACCCGCATCTGCGCGCCGTGATTGCCAACGCTAAGCGCGAGAACATGCCGAAAGACAATGTGGAGCGGGCTATTAAGAATGCGATGGGCAAAGACCAGAAAGATTACAAAGAGATGGTGTACGAAGGATACGCTCCGTACGGAATCGCAGTCTTGGTGGAAACGGCCACAGATAACACGACGAGGACGGTAGGCAACGTGCGTAGTATATTCAACAAGTTCAATGGCACGCTCGGCACTACGGGTAGTCTCGATTTCATCTTTACTCGTAAATCTGTCTTTACTATTACGAAAACGCCGGATATGTCGATAGAAGATTTAATCCTTGACTTAATAGATTACGGAGTAGACGAAGATTACGACGAAGAGGACGGCGAGTTGACAATATACGCGGAATTTCAATCCTTCAACGCCGTACAGAAATATCTCGAAGAGCATGGTTACGAAATCAAAAGCTCGGAATTTACGCGCATTCCGACGGATGAGAAGGAACTCTCTGCGGAGCAGCGGGCGACTATCGACAAAATGATTGAGAAGCTGGAAGACGACGAGGACGTACAAAGCGTCTATACGAATATGAAACCCTCGGAAGAGGAGTAAGCCGACTATAATAAGCGAAGGGCTTGTCGAAAAGACAAGCCCTTTTCTTTGCGGTAAGATATTCCGAGTTCTTACCATCCGATGGTTTAATATAAGAATCTAATCTGGTCTCGGAACCGCTACGAGTTTCAATTCTCCGTCCACGTTTGCCCATTGTACTATGAGTCCGTCAGTTGTCGTTACCTCTCCATTATTTAACAGAGCGATTGCTGCGGGATCAAGCAATTCTTCCAACGTGGCATAGCCCTTGTTTCCTGCTTCGTCCGCTTCCGTAGTCGTAGCATTCAACCAAGCGCAAAAATCTCCCACATAGCCGTTTCCATTATTCCAAAGGCCGACCAACGGAGCGACCGATGCAGTAGCGGCCGCCGTCACGGTCGTCGCTAAACTGACATTGGAGAGGACGAGGCCATCAGGCGATATCACTGTTCCTGCCAAGCCGCCGGCCGCTACCGTAGCTGCCGTCTCCACCGTACCCGAGAAACTGCAATAGGTCATCCAGCTGCTCTCATACCGTCCGACAATTCCGCCGGCGTAGGCGATCTCGTCTGCCGTTCGGATTTTCCCGTCCACCTGTAACATGATAAGCATTCCTGTGCAGTATCCGAATAACCCCGCGGCATAGGACGCATGCTCCACGTTCAAACCGGTAATTTGATAGGAATTAGACTCTAAATCCATACCGGCAAACGCGCCGGTAAAGGGAACTGTTTCGCTGTCGCCGATCGGCGTCCAAGGTTCGTCTTCCAAATCAATGTCGGCACCCAGATAGTAAACAGCTCCGGCATACGCATACTCGGCCGCCACGATATCCGCAGGCATCGTCAAACCGTTGTTAACGGCATGAGCCAACGCAAAAAGCTCTTCCGAAGTATCCAGAGAGAAAGTGTTAGCCATTGCATCTGCCTCAGAAGCAACCAGACGGGCGGCTTCCAGAATACTGATGGCTTCCTCGTCTGTTAAAGCTGTTTCATAGTCCGGATTATGGTCGACGTCCAAATCACCGGTGGGGTCTAAATAATTCTCGGTTATGTTCGTCACGTAATTACGCATATAGGGCTGCTCGGCAGGTAGCGCGAACGTATTGCCGATCTTATTCTCAGCCTCCTCATCGCCGTAGAACGATACGTTGATGACGCTCTTCGTCTCTGCGCCGCCGTCCGCAGGAGCAAACAAATAGGCGTAAGCGAAAATACCTCCCTCCGCCATCTGAAATACTTCGCCGTTGTTCGTCAGAGTCAAGGTGTCTTTCTTCGCAGGAGCATACACCGTATCGCCTTTTTGTATGTTGAAGGCTTGGTAGCCTTCCTCGTAACTGAATCCTACCGCCCGAACCGTAGCCAACAATGAGAGCGGCTTCTGAATCAAGGTGATGCGGGCAAAAGGACGCTTCAACGTCACCGAAAGTTCTAAGTCAACGTTCGCTTCCTTATCTCTATCTATAATACTACCGAAGAAAGCGTCCATGGCGATGCACTCCGCTATACTGTCCGGTACGGCAGTCGTACGGGATACTTTGGTCAAGTCCTGCGTGTCGTAGTACTTGTCCGGATACTTAGCCTTGCTCAGCTCCGCGGCTTCGGGGATATAGTCCGCCCAGAGCAAAAAGTCATACGTGCCCTCGTCCAATATGAAAGCGAACGAGCCGTTGTCCTGCTCGAAGCGTTGCGTGGGGCGAGGAGTAGTTGCCGCCTTGTCGCGAATCTCCAAAATGTAGCGCAGCTTGTAGCCGTCGGGAACGACCGGCTCGGCACGAGTCACGGGGTCTGCCTCCCGCTGAACGGTTAGCGTCACGAGGTCGCCCGACTCGCCGCCTGTCGGCGGCTGCTCAATCTGTGTGCAGGCAGCCAATAAGCCTAATACAAGCAGGCCGCCCAAAAAAAGGTTTTTCTTCATAAGTGAATAAATTTTGTTTGTTTTGATATGTCTGAATAAATACTGTCCGAATAAAGAATAGCGGGCGTAGCAGAACGCCGGAGGCGTTCAATCTGCGTAACTGCGGGTGAAACCCGCAGTGGAGGCGTTCCCCATCCACTGAACCCCGAAGGGGGTTCAACTCCTGCCGGAGTTGTAGTGAGAGGAGGGGTTACTACCCCAAGCTGCGCGTCGCTCCGCTCCGCTTGCATGGGGTTACGCAAATTCAACGCCTGCGGCGTTGTGCACCGCTCACCCGTGATTATGGTATATACCTGCGGCGTTGCGCACCGCTCACCTGTGATTATGGTATATAGCTGCGGCGTTGGTGTATGCCATGGCGTAGCAGAACGCCGCAGGCGTTCAATTTGCGTAACTGCGGGTGAAACCCGCAGTATCGGCGTTCCCCACGCACTGAACCCCGAAGTGGGTTCAACACTTACCTGCGGCGTTGGATTATGCGGCTTTGTTGCGCTGATAACTGACTTTGTTATTTTCATAAGCGACTTTGATATTTCACTATCCGAGTAAGTTGTGAAGCGCACGAATCCGGCGCGCACGTCGCACCCGCAGGAACGCAGCACGAGCGGCTTCGTAGAGGCACGAAGCCACTGAAAAATAACAAAACTTTGCTTAAATGGGGGGGGTATAATGTTCGTTAACAGACGCACAAAGCCGCTCCTTTGCTCGACAAGGGGTGCTTTTGGTATATGGTACTACGTCTGTCATATGAAAGCCTGCTTTATCGGGACAAATTTAAGGTTTTTATATAACAAAAGAAAAAATCGAGAGAAAAACCAAAGAAAAAACAGGGCGTCTACGAACCTGCAATCGAATTCCCGTTCACTTATTTCAGGTTTTGGGCGTGAAACCGTCGGCTGCGGCTTGTTGTAACAGATAGGTATAGGCCGCCTGATATTCGTTGGGGATGATACCGTCCAGAATGGCGTCTTTGACGGCATTTTTCAGGACGCCGACTTCGCGACACGGCGACAGACCGAACAGTTCCATGATTTCTTCTCCGCTGATCGGGGGTTGGAAATTGCGGACACGGTCTTTTTCTTCAATATCTTTTAGTTTTTGTCGCACTAAGGCAAAGTTGTCGAGGAATCTTTTCTTACGTTCTTGATTTTTGGAGGTAATGTCTGCCTCGCACAACGTCATCAGATCGTCTATGTCGTCGCCTGCTTCGAATAGCAGACGGCGTACGGCCGAGTCGGTCACTTCGTCATCGGCTATCGCGATGGGGCGCATGTGCAGACCGACCAACTTCTGCACATATTTCATCTTCTCGTTCATCGGAAGCTTCAATCGGCGGAATATTCGGGGTACCATTTTCTCGCCCAAGAAGTTGTGGTTGTGGAATGTCCAGCCCGTTTTCGGTTCCCAGCGTTTGGTGGCGGGTTTGGCGATGTCGTGTAGCAGCGCAGCCCAGCGCAACCATAGATTATCCGTGCGCGTGCTGATATTGTCCAACACTTCCAGCGTATGATAGAAGTTGTCTTTGTGTCCGCGCCCGTGTTTCGTCTCCACGCCTTGCAATGCCGTCAACTCGGGGAATATACGTTCTAACAATCCGGAACGTTCGAGATCGATGAATCCTTTGGAGGGAATCGGCGAGAGAATGATCTTGTTGAGTTCGTCGGCAATGCGCTCCTGAGAGATGATGCCGATACGTTCGCCATTGCGTGTCAACGAAGAAAACGTATGGTCGTCTATGTGAAAATTGAGTTGCGTGGCAAAACGGATGCAACGCATCATGCGCAAAGGGTCGTCGCTAAATGTAATGTCAGGGTCGAGTGGCGTGCGGATGAGGCGTTCTTCCAGATCGTGCAAGCCGTCGAAGGGGTCGAGCAGCTCACCCAGACGGTTTTGATTGAGGCATACGGCGAGCGCATTGATTGTAAAGTCGCGCCGGTTCTGATCGTCTTGTAACGTGCCGTTCTCTACGATGGGTTTGCGGGAGTCGTGGCTGTACGACTCCTTGCGCGCTCCGACGAACTCGATGATTTCTTCTCCGTCATACTTCACTTGTGCCGTTCCGAACGATTGAAAGACGGAGATACAAGCACCTTGTCCGTGCAACTTCTCTTGCAATGCCTCCGCCATACGGATTCCGCTACCGATGACTACTATATCAATATCTTTGGAGGGTCGTTCTAAAAATAAGTCACGCACATAGCCGCCGATCGCATAGCATTCTACATCTAATTCATCGGCTGTTTGGGTGATCAAAGGGAAGATTCCTTGCTTAAAAGCGGCTCGTAATTCGTCTTTCGTTCGCGTTATCATTAGAATCCGTCGTATTTTAGGCTGCAAAAGTACGAAAAACGGCTATTATTCGTACTTTTGCGAATATTAAAGAAACTTATCATGCGATATTCGGTTTTGTTCATCGTAGTCGTTGGCCTGTTCTCGTGCGCGCCCAGTGCCGAGCAGCGGGCAAGTGCTCTGCTGCAAAAAGCGCAGTCGGCCTATCAAACGGGCGAGTATAGTGCGGCTAAACTGTGGATTGATAGCATCAAAATTCTCTATCCGAACGCCATAGACGCCCGTCGTAGCGGACTGGCACTCATGCAAGAAGTGGAATTGGCCGAGCAAACGCGTACGATCGCCTATTTGGATAGCGTTTTTGCACGGAAGGAAGCGGATTTTCTGGCTTTGAAAAATCAATTCGTCAAGGAGAAGGACGAAGCATATCAAGACGTAGGAAATTTCTTCTACCCGACGCAGACCGTAGAAAAGAATCTTCATCGAACATTCCTGCGGTTTCAAGTCAGTGAGCAGGGATCTTTGAGAATGACCTCCGTCTATTGCGGTCGATCCAACATCAATCATACGATCGTGCGCGTGTCTGTGGCCGACGGGAGCTTCGCCGAGACGCCCGCCTCCGTCGACGTCTATCATACGACCGATTTGGGCGAGCGGTTCGAAAAGGCTGATTTTGCGTACGGACAAGACGGCGGTGTGTTGGACTTTATCTATTTGAATAAAGACAAATCCATTCCAGTGGAACTGCGTGGCGGCCGGTCGTTTCGCTATACCTTGTCGTCGGCAGACCGTCAGGCGTTGGCCGCACTATTCCCCTTGGCCGAAGTATTGAGCGCGATGGAGAAAATTAAACAGGAGCGGTCGGAAGCGCAATTAAAGCTGGATTTTGTCCGGCGCAAGATGAGTGAGAAACAATCCCTTGATTCTATCGGTTAGCCATGAAGATATCGTTACATCCTTTGAGGGAAGAAGACATGATGTTTGTGCAGGAGATATATACTTACTACACGCTTCACTCGATGGCCGTTTATTCGATCACACCTCCCACGATAGAAGAACTGAAATCCTTTATTCCGTTCAACGACCCGCCTTATCGTGCTTACGTGATACACGATCGTAACGGTCACTCGGTCGGTATTTGTTATTACTCCCGTTTCAAACCGCGCGAGGCGTTTCGGCGAAGCGTCGAACTAACGATCTACTTTCATCCCGACCATGTGGGAAAAGGATACGGTACGGAGGTCATGAAAATGATCGAAGAAGAAATTCGTTCGGTCGGCTTCAAAAACATCATGGCTCTCATAGATAGCCGAAATGCCACGAGCCTACATTTATTTCGTCGCTTCGGCTATCGAAAATGTGCGTGTATTCGGGAAGTAGGCGAGAAATATCATGAGCTATTGAACCTGGTTATGGTGCAAAAGCTCTTATAGACGTTTCAAAGCTTGCTTGATGACGGTTTCAACGGCGGCCGTCGGTTCTTCTTTCAAGATTCCTGCTACCACTTTCTGCGAGGGTGCCGGTGCAAACCCTAACATAGTGAGTGCCGAAACGGCTTCTTCGTAAATATTCTCCTGCATGGGAGACGCCGCCTGATGTCCGGCGTCGGTTAATCCTTTGGATAGTTTGTCTTTCAGCTCGACAATGATGCGTTGCGCCGTTTTTAGTCCGATTCCTTTCACCAGTTTTAGCATATTGACGTTTTCCGTACTAATCACATGGGTGAGTTCGGCAGGCGTGAGGGAAGAAAGTATCATGCGCGCCGTATTTCCGCCGATACCCGATACGGAAATGAGCAACGAAAACACTTCCCGTTCCGCTTTGTCGGCAAATCCGAACAAGACGTAAGCGTCTTCCCGAATGGACTCGTAGACATATAGTTTGCACTCGGTCTTTCCTTGAACGGCGGAATAGGTATTGAGTGAGATATTCAGGACATAGCCCACTCCGCCGCAGTCTATGACGGCGTTAGTAGGCGTCAATTCTTCCAACTTCCCTTTGATGTATTCTATCATACGTTATAAATGGTTGAGTATATGTCGATATTGTTGTTTGCGAATGCCGAAAGCACGACAAATCATACGGTCTGCTTTCTCTGCGGCTGCCGTCATATCGCCCCCTGCTGCAAAGATTTCATAGAGTTTGCGCATACGCTGATGTTGCCGTTTGGAAAAGACAGGCAAAGGCAGCTCCTGCAATTGAGACTTCAAGATCTTCTTCGGATGAAAGCGTTTGCGTAGCACGAACGTGTAAATGTCGCTGTTTAGCAAGACGGTCAACGTCTCCATCGGGTATTCGGTCGAAATAACGAAGTTGGCACTGTTCAGAAGCAATGCGCCGCTGCGGTCGGAGACGCACACTAATCGGTCGCCGATAAAGCGATAGGCAATTTTAGGGCGGCGGTAGTAGCTCACGGGAGCTACTTGTTGCAATTCCTCCGGATGCAAGTCGATGAAGTAGGCGGGAGGTGTGAAACGGAACTTTTCAATGTCTTTGCCGCGATAGATCGGTTCGGCGTTGGCAGTATCTTGTTGCGTGCGCAAACGGCGTTCGTTGTCACCGGTGACGATGCCGAGACCGAACAGCGCGTTTGTTTTTTTCAGCGTCGTGTGCGGTGTGTTGAAAATGGCTTTCAGTATGCGTGCATCTTCCTGATCGCTGGTGGCGGCAACTACATAATTGGGGGCTACCACGTCCGTCTTCGGAATATCGAAAGGCTCGGATTCTTTGGGGTAGATATGTATGTCCGTATCTTCTATTCCGGTGGCTATATGTAGGCGAATGACCTCCGACATCACCTTCGTAAATGCTTTCCCCAAGAGTTTAATCTCGATTTTGGCGGGAGTTCCGAACACCACGCGGCGGATCTGCCGATGCGCACCTGTATTTAGGAACGAGTAGGGAAGGAAAAAATACAATTCGCCGTTCGGTCGCAAATGTTTCAAGGCATTATATAGCGCGATGCTAAACGACTCGGTCGTTGCCAAAGCCGGATAGGTAGTCTGCAAATATTCCTTCTGCGTAGCGGAGAGTTTGCTGCCCCAAGGAGGATTGGTGATAATGTAATCAAATCCTTGCGTGTCTTCGGCGGCGAAGAGAGATGCTTTCTCATCAAAGAGTATATTGTGTCGTTCGAGGTGCCATACGGATCGCGTGGTATGGAAAAAGAGCGTTAAGTTGATATGGCATACCAATAAGGCCGTCTCATCGGTGTCGCGCGCATAGATCAACGCAGGATCATGGGCTTTGGTAAGCACTTGACAAAGTATCCGGCCGCTGCCGCAACACGGGTCGAGCACCGTTTTGTCGGGAGATATACGGATATCGCTCGCCAAGACGGCGGGCGTGTAGTAGCTTCCGTGCTTCGACTTATGCGCCGTTTCTTGCACGGACTGGTAGAATGCGCCGAGTAAGTCATCGCCGGCATCGGGAATCTCGCAATCGGCGTAGCATGCCAACACTTGGTCGGCGTTTCGGCTTTCCGCAAGCCATCGCTCCACTTGTTCGTCCAACGGGGAGCACGGAAACAATTGCGGCTTATCGGGCAACAGTCCGGACGTCCGTAGCATAGCCAATCCGACGGCGAGCACGCCGTCCGTTGTCGGCAGCCCCGAGTCTTCATGACGGCGCACCAGCATTTCGAGCAGCTTCCGGCGCGACCGGTCGCGTATCCCTGCGTAGCAAATCTGTTTGTGCGTAGACAAGAGACGGTTGGCACGTGCACTAAGTCGGTGCGAATGCTCCGTCAATTGGCGGATAATCGCCTCGTACACGGCTTCGATGTAATATCCGTGCCTGTCCGGCGGTGGAATAACGTGGGTGCGAATCCAATTATTCACCGTAGCGGCCGAAACACCTAATGTGTCTTCTATTTGCTTCTTTCGTATCACCGGTAATTATGTGCTCATGATTTTCACTCACTCGTTTATAGTTGCAAATATAGGGATAATCTTCGAATACTCGGGAGATAGTATATTTTTCTGTTACAAAGATTTGTTCCGGTCGTTGTATCCGGCAACAAGCGGCTTTCCCGTTTCAATAAGCGAGTAAGTCGTTTCAATCAGCGGCTTTATGATTTGAACGAGCGGGTTAGTTGTTGGAGTGGCTTGCAGGCTATTCTTCGTCAAGGTGTAGCTCTTGTCGAATGCGGGCTTCGCGGGGGATGCAGAAGAGGGAGGCGGTCAGTCCGATCAGGGCGCAAAGGCCGCCCAGATTGTCGAAAGTTTGAAAATAGACGTAGACGCCCGGCCAGATGCACAGGCTGAGGGCGAGCAGGCGGGCGGCGAATGCCCGTTCGTACAGGGAAAGAGCGGCCGGCCGGCCTTGTGCGTATCGTTTGACGTACAGGGAGAATCCTTTCAGGGCGGCGGGCACGCAGAAGATGGTTAGCATGACAACCCATGTACCTGCCACGTAGCGCGCGCCTTCGTCGTCAGCCCAGCGTCCCGTTTCCAAGTAGTCGCCACCGTAGAGTGCCGCCAACAAGAGGGGTATTAGCCAGAATACCCCTATTTGCAGGCGGAGACGATTCAGTGTTTGTTTCATCAATAAGCGAACAACGGATAATTTTTCATCGTGTCGTTCACACGTGCGCGTACGGATGCGATGACAGCCTCGTTTTCTACGTTCGAGAGCACGGTCTCTATCATCTCGGCAATCTCTGCCATCAACGGTTCTTTGGCTCCGCGCGTCGTAATGGCGGGCGTGCCCAACCGAATGCCCGACGTTTGGAAGGCCGAACGGCTATCGAACGGCACCATGTTCTTGTTGGCGGTAATATCGGCGGCCACCAAGGCTTTTTCGGCTACTTTTCCGGTCAGGTCGGGGTATTTGCTGCGCAGATCTACCAGCATGGAGTGATTGTCCGTACCGCCGGAGACGATTTCGAAGCCTCGTTCCATCAACGCGGCAGCCAATGCGGCGGCGTTCTTCTTCACTTGCAGTTGGTATTCCTTGTATTCGGGTTGCAAACATTCGTAGAAAGCGACGGCTTTGGCTGCGATAATATGCTCCAACGGCCCGCCCTGCGTACCGGGGAAGACGGCCGAATCCAATAGTGCGGACATCATTTTCACTTCTCCCTTCGGGGTGGTCTTTCCCCACGGGTTGGGGAAATCTTCGCCCATGAGTATGATGCCGCCGCGCGGGCCGCGCAGGGTTTTGTGCGTGGTGGAGGTGACGATGTGCGCATATTTGACGGGATTGTCCAACAATCCGGCAGCGATCAGACCGGCCGGATGCGCCATGTCTATCATGAGTAATGCGCCCACCTTGTCGGCGATGGCGCGCATACGGGCATAATCCCATTCGCGTGAGTATGCCGAGCCGCCGCCAATGATTAGTTTCGGCCGCTCACGGAGTGCCACCTCTTCCATCTGGTCGTAGTCTACGAGTCCGGTTTCCCGACAGACGTTGTACTCGCACGGTGAATAGATGATGCCGGACGTGTTGACGGGTGAACCGTGTGAGAGGTGTCCGCCATGGGCTAAGTTCAAGCCGAGAAATTTATCTCCCGGGTTCAGGCAGGCCACGAATACGGCGGCGTTGGCTTGTGCGCCCGAGTGCGGTTGTACGTTTGCCCATGCCGCTCCGAAGATTTCTTTAAGTCGGTCGATCGCCAACTGTTCGCTTTGGTCGACCACCTCGCAACCGCCGTAATAGCGTTTTCCCGGGTAGCCTTCTGCATATTTATTGGTGTGGCACGACCCCATGGCTTGCATGACTTGGTCGCTTACGAAGTTCTCTGAGGCGATCAGTTCGATGCCTTTCAATTGACGTTGATGTTCTTTTTCGATAATGTCGAAAATGACGGTGTCTCGTTTCATCTTGTTATATACTAAGTGATAGGATTCGTTTATTCTTTGTCTTTTTTCTTTTCTACCGACCATCCGAACTTTCCGACCTTGTCGCCCAGTCCGTAATAGTTGCCGTGCACGTAGGCGAGCAGGCCTGTTTCTGCCAGCTCCATTTTTCCTTTGTCGTTCAGATAGTCTGCTTCGGCGCGGATATTGACTACGTCGGAGATGAACATATCATGTGAACCCAACGCGAGTATCTCCTTGACGCGGCATTCGATGCACAGCGGAGATTCTTCGATGATCGGAGCACGGACGACGGTCGCCTTGCCGGGCGTGAGCTTCATCTCTTCAAATTTGCGGTAATTTTTTCCCGAACGTACGCCGCACCAGTCGGTAGCGTAGGCCATTTGTGTCGTCGTGAGGTTGATGACGAATTCCATGTGGCGTTTAATGATTTCGTACGAGTGTCTTTCGGGGCGAACGGAGACGTAACACATCGGCGGATTGCTGCATATCGTGCCCACCCACGCTACGGTGATGATATTGTACTCACTCTCTTCGCTGCCACAGCTGACCATGGCGGCGGGCAACGGGTAAATCATGGTACCCGGCTTCCAATCTTGTTTCATCAGATACGCTTATTTTTTCGCAAAGCTACGAAAAACTTCGCTAACGCGAGAGATACGAGAATAACAAGCGGGAAAAAAAAGATTTTCACGTAAGTAATTTGAATTTGCGGGTATGTAAATATGCTTTCTTCTTATAAAATAATCAGATCGGCTTGTCGCTGCTCCTTTTCGCAGTAGTGGCATTTCAGCATACACTTGTCTTTGTCCACCACGCGAAATAGGGTCGTCATCGGCTCGTTGTTGGTGATACATTTCGGGTTGGCACATTTAACGATACCTCGCAGTTCGTCCGGCAAGCTAACTTGTTTTTTCTCTATCACTTCGTAGTCGCGGATGATATTGAGCCGCACGTTGGGCGCAACGACCGCGATGCGATTGATTTCTTCGTCGCTAAAAAACTTATCGGCGATTTTGATGATGCCTTTCTTGCCCAATTTCTTACTTTCCAAGTTATAACCGATCGTGATATGGTTGTTGCTCATCTGTTCGAGCCGCAGTAGGGACACGACGGTGAATACTTTTTCCGACGGGATGTGATCTATGACCGTCCCGTTCTTTAAGGCGGCTATTTGCAGCGTTTGTCTGTGTGATTCCATACGTTTTACTTTTTAATATCGGCGGACGTAATGCCTAATACATCGCAGAGAATGGCCTCGCGAGCGTACAAACCGTTGCGCGCCTGTTGGAAATAGTAGGCTTTCGGGTTGTCGTCTACGTCGTAGGCTATCTCGTTGACACGGGGTAGCGGATGTAGGATACGCAGATTGGGGCGTGTGTGCACCAGCAACTTATTGGTGAGGATATAGGCGTTTTTTACGCGTTCGTACTCCAAGAGATCCGTGAAGCGTTCCCTTTGTACGCGCGTCATGTATAGGATGTCCGCATCCGCTAATACCTCTTCGTTGAAATCGGCGTGCTCGATAAAAGAGATTCCTTGTATCCGGCAATATTCTTTGTATTCTTCCGGCATACGAAGTTCGTCGGGAGCGATAAAATGAAAGGTCGGATTGAAATGACGCATGGCCATGAGCAGCGAATGAACGGTGCGCCCGTATTTTAAGTCGCCGACCAGATAAATATTCAGGTTGTCCAGCGTCCCTTGCGTCTTATAAATGGAATAGAGGTCGAGCATCGTTTGCGAAGGATGCTG
>JAISIB010000077.1 GCA_031262265.1 Prevotellaceae bacterium | reverse complement strand
TTTGGTTCGACGCTCCTATCGGTTATATCTCCAATACGAAAGAATTATTTCCTACGGACTGGGAGAAATGGTGGAAAGACCCCGATACGCGACTGATTCACTTCATCGGCAAAGACAATATCGTATTCCACTGTATCGTATTTCCCGCGATGCTCAAAGCCGAAGGAAGTTATATACTGCCCGACAATGTGCCGGCCAATGAGTTCCTGAATCTGGAAGGCGATAAGATTTCTACGTCGCGCAACTGGGCAGTGTGGCTGCACGAGTATCTGGCAGATTTCCCCGGCAAGCAAGACGTACTACGCTACGTGCTGACGGCCAACGCGCCCGAGACAAAAGACAATGAGTTTACTTGGCGTGACTTCCAAGCACGCAATAACAATGAGCTGGTAGCCGTATATGGCAATTTCGTTAATCGCGCGCTCGTGCTGACACACAAATATTTCGACGGGAAAGCACCTGCACCGGATACGCTGACCGACTACGACAAAGCCACGTTGGAGGAATTTGAAAATATCAAGACGGAAATGGAAAAACTCTTGGACGTCTTCAAATGTCGGGACGCACAAAAAGAAGCCATGAACTTGGCGCGCATCGGCAATAAGTATCTGGCCGACACCGAACCGTGGAAATTGGCAAAGACAGACATGGCGCGTGTAGGAACAATCTTGAATATCAGTCTGCAATTGGTGGCTAATCTGAGTATCGCCTTTGAACCGTTCCTACCGTTCAGTTCGCAGCAACTGCGCGACATGATCGGCATGAAATCTTTTGAGTGGGGACAATTGGGACGGACGGATCTGCTCGCTGTCGGCCATGTCTTGAACAAGCCCGAGTTACTGTTTGAAAAATTGGAAGACGATGTCATCAATGCGCAAGTGCAACGATTGGATAACATCCGTCGTGCCAACGAGGCCGCCAATTATAAAGCGAATCCGATACGTGAAACGATCGAGTACGATGCTTTTGCGAAGATGGACATCCGTGTCGGAACGGTGTTGAAGTGCGCGCGCGTACCCAAAGCCGATAAGTTGTTGCAGTTTACCATTGACGACGGATTGGAAACGCGTACCATCGTTTCAGGAATCGCCGCCCATTACAAACCGGAAGAAATGGAAGGCAAACAAGTGTGCTTCATCGCCAATTTAGCTCCTCGCAAGTTGCGCGGTATCGTGTCGGAAGGCATGATACTAAGTGCCGAAAATCAGGATGGCTCGTTATCCGTCATCATACCGCAGCGTACTGTCAAACCGGGAAGCGAGGTGAAATAAACGACAATGGGTGCAGCGGACGGCCTGAGGGAGAAAACCGCCAAAGGATTATTCTGGGGTGGCCTAAGCAACGGAATACAGCAACTACTGAACGTCGTGTTCGGTATAGTGTTAGCTCGAATTCTGAGCAGCGAAGACTATGGTATCGTCGGGATGCTAACTTTGTTCTCGGCGGTGGCTTCTACCTTGCAAGAAGGTGGTTTCATTACGGCATTGGTCAACCGCAAACCGGCCGTTCAACGGGACTACAATGCCGTATTCAGGATTTCTTTGGGATGTAGTCTGTGCCTGTATACCATTTTGTTCTTCTCCGCACCGCTGATTGCCGACTTCTTTCAGACGCCGGAGTTGGTCGTACTGTCACGCGTGGTATTCTTAGGTTTTGTACTGTCAGCCCTCGGCATCGTACCGCGTGCCATTTTGTTTCGCAACTTGCAGGTCAAACAAACGGCTATTATTACGCTGACGGCGCAGGTGTTGGCCGGCATTACCGGTATTACGATGGCCATTTCGGGGTTCGCCTATTGGGGATTGGCCTTTCAAACGTTGACATATATCGGCGCCGTGACGCTTTTCAGCTGGGTATTCTCGCATTGGCGGCCTACGAATGATTTTAGTTGGTCACCCGTACGCGAGATGTTTGGTTTCAGCAGCCGAATCATGCTGACCAATCTGCTAACTGCCATCAATAACAATTTGTTCGTGGCACTACTTGCCAAAGTCTACGATAAAAATACGGCCGGCTACTATTCGCAAGCCAACAAATGGAACGCTATGGGATATTTGCTGATACGCAATATGGTCAGCGGCGTAGCTCAACCGGTGTTCGCACAAGCAACTGCCAAGGAGCAACAGCTAACAATCTTGCGCAAGATGCTACGTTTCACGGCCTTCGTATCTTTTCCGCTTATGTTGGGACTTAGTTTGATTGCCGAAGATTTCATTGTCCTCACCATTACGGAGAAATGGTTGCCGAGTGCACGATTGATGCAATGGCTGTGCGTGTGGGGCGCCTTTTATCCGCTTGGCAATTTATTTTCCGACTTACTTATCTCACGAGGGAAGTCACATATTTTTCTTTCCGCAACAGTTATTTTAATAACCTCGCAAGTTGTGTTCGTTTTAATAGCAGCTCCGTATGGCATCTACCGTATCGTGCAAGGATTGACGCTGCTGAATATCGCTTGGGTCTTTATATGGCGGTATTTCGTAGGACGTGAGATCGGTTTAACGCTTTGGTTGATGTTAAAAGATACCTTGCCGTTTGCCGGAATAGCGGTGGTAGCCATCGGGATAGCCTATGTTATTGGCGGTTCCTTAGAGACTCCTTTGCTGCGTCTCCTCGCTGAGATACCTATCGCAGGTGCCATTTATGTGGGGATACTTTGGTTGTTAGACGCCAAAATCCTGAAAGAAAGTATGGCCTTTTTCACTCGTAAGCACAAATAACCGATGGCACAAACGTTCGCTCCCATTCTTTTGTTCGTATACAATCGGCCGATACATACGCGTCGACTAATCGAATCACTCACGCAGAATGTTCCGGCAGCATACAGCGAACTGATCATTTACTCCGAGCATTGGCGTAACGAGAAAGAGCGTCCGCAAGTGGAGGCCGTACGAAATTACGTCCGCACCGTCACCGGATTCGCGTCCGTACGCATCATCGAACGCGAAGAGAATTACGGATTGGCAAAGAACGTCATCGAAGCGGTCACGGAGACATTGTTCCGATACGATCGCGTTATCGTATTAGAGGATGATCTGCTGTTGGCTCCCCATTTTCTTCAATTTATGAACGATGCACTGGAAATTTACCAAGACGAACCGCGCGTAGGGCATGTACACGGCTGCTTCTTTGTCGACCGTCCTGTGCCGGCACTCTCCGACAGTTTCTTCATCAAATGGGCAGGGAGCTGGGGATGGGCAACATGGGCGCGTGCGTGGAAATACTTCGTTCCTGATGCGAATGAGCTGCTTCGTCAGATTGAAACCAACGGAAGAACGTACGCATTCGACTTCGACGGGGCGTATCGATATACTCGTATGTTGCGGCGACAAGTACGCGGCGAAATCAACTCGTGGGCAATCCGATGGTATGCGACCTTGTTCTTGAACGATATGTTGGCCTTGAACGCCGGAAAGTCGTTGGTTCGCAATACGGGCTTCGACGGTAGCGGAACGCACTGCGGAGATGATAATCTGTACAACCGTTTATCCTTGTATCAAGAAACCTTGAAAATAAATCCCGCTACGCCTATCCGAGAAAATCAAACAGGGCGTGCCGCACTTACCGCCTATTATAAGGAAACATACTCCTTCAAAAATAAACTGATTCGTAAGCTCAAGCAAAAACTATGGAAAACCAACTGGCAAACAAAGAAACATGGAAAAACTACTGGATGAATGCCAACTATGCGAAAGCACCTAAGCATCCGATCTATGAACAGTACATCCCCAAAGTAAGTCCGAACGGCCGATTTATAGAGATCGGCGGTTTCCCGGGCACTCATGCGTGTTATTTCTATAAGCACGTCTGCCGAAACGTGACCTTGCTCGACTTTTACGTAGACTCGGATATTATTCATAGCGTGGAGGAACGGAAT
The DNA here is from genome assembly GCA_031262265.1 of Prevotellaceae bacterium. GTDB lineage: Bacteria > Bacteroidota > Bacteroidia > Bacteroidales > Bacteroidaceae > JAISIB01. The sequence goes on along the minus strand of JAISIB010000077.1, from coordinate 489 downwards.
CAAATTCCCGTCGGAACGATACATACCATTGAAGCTGATTTTCTTAAGTTCAGTACCTCCGAGAAATACGACATCGTATTTTCCTACGGATTCATTGAACACTTCAAAAACATCGAAGACATTATCAAGCGACATTGCGACTTATTGACCGAACAAGGTACCCTGCTGATTGTATTACCCAATCTGCTGGGTATTAACGGGTTGATTCAGTATCTATGCGACCGGGAAACGTGGCTCATTCATAACACAAAAACGATGAACCGACGTTTGTTGCGCCAAATAGCAGCGGAGTTAGGATTGAAAGATATACAGGTGGAATACACACGTAAACCGATGGTATGGCTGGAAAAGAAGCCCGGACAAGGCCGCGCTATTCTCCGAGTCATGATAAAACTACTCAGCTACGCAATGAAGCTTTTCCCTATCAAATGCAAGTTGCTTTCACCGTTTATCGTCCTCGCTGCCCGCAAATAATAAGCTCTGCCGGCT
>JAISIB010000008.1 GCA_031262265.1 Prevotellaceae bacterium | reverse complement strand
CCCCCCCCATATATCACCGAGAAGGGAGCGTACGTGACAAAATGATACTTTCTGTTTCATTGTCTTGATGTTTAAGTTAGTGAACTTCGTTCGTTAGGACACATAGATGCGTCCTTAATCGAACCTCTTTATTATGAATAACAAATAACTCCCCCCTTTGGTTCACGAAAAAGCGAAAAAAATGCATTTTTTTTTGAGAACGAGGAAAAAAAGCAGGTAAAACAGGGGAAATCAGGCGCGAAACGTAACGCCAGCGGCTCATACCGACTAAGCGGAAAGACCATGCGCAACGCCGGAGGTATATGCCGACTGATAGTGAGAGCCATACGCAACGCCGGAGGCGTTAAATCTGCGTAACCCCATGCAAGCGGAGCGTAGCGACGTGCAGCTTGGGGATAGTAACGTCTCCTCTTCCCACAACTCCGACAGGAGTTGAACCCACTTCGGGGTTCAGTGTATAGAGGACGCCTATACTGCGGGTTTCACCCGCAGTTACGCAAATTCAACACCTTCGGTGTTGTACGCGGCCTCACGGTAAGCTAACAGATAACCTGTGGCGTTGCACCCAGCGCGTATGCTGAGCCGCTATGCGCCTCTGGCGTTGCGCACGGCCTCACGGTAAGCAGGTTACGTTGCTGCGTAGCCTAACGCCGGAGGCTCATGCCGACTGAGCGGAGAGACCATACGCAACGCCGGAGGCGTTAAATCTGCGTAACCCCATGCAAGCGGAGCGTAGCGACGTGCAGCTTGGGGATAGTAAGCCCTCCTCTCCCCACAACTCCGACAGGAGTTGAACCCACTTCGGGGTTCAGTATACTGAGGACGCCTATACTGCGGGCTTCACCCGCAGTTACGCAAATTCAACGCCTGCGGCGTTGCACCCGGTGCGTATAGTGAGCCGCTATGCGCCTGCGGCGTTGCGTATGGCTCTCATAGTCAGCCGATACGTGCCTGCGGCGTTGCACCCAGTGCGTATAGTGAGTCGTTATGCGCCTCCGGCGTTGCACTACTCACTGAGCATCTGAAAACAAGTGGCTTTGTTAGAAAAATATCCTCGTAAGTTGTGAAAATAACAAAGCCGGATATTTTATTATCCGAGTAAGTTATGAAACTATCTTTCGAGCGAAATTTTATTGCATGATTCCGCAGAAAAAGACTACCTTTGTCACGTGTTTTAACTACTACCTTTTTCATGAGTGAATTAGACCCTTTCAAAGTATTCTCGGGAACGAAGTCGAGATACCTCGCAGAGAAGATCTGCAACCACTTGAATTGTCCGTTGGGCGACATGAATATTACGCATTTTGCCGACGGGGAATTTTCGGTGTCCTACGAAGAATCCATTCGTGGCGCGCATGTCTTTCTGGTACAGTCTACTTTCCCGAACGCCGACAACCTGATGGAGCTGCTATTGATGATAGACGCTGCGAAACGGGCGTCGGCAAAAAGCATCGTCGCAGTGTGTCCGTATTTCGGCTGGGCGCGTCAAGACCGCAAGGACAAGCCGCGCGTGTCTATCGGCGCGAAGTTGGTGGCCGACTTACTCTCGGTGGCGGGCATCGACCGTCTGATTACGATGGACTTGCACGCCGACCAGATACAGGGTTTCTTTGATATTCCGGTCGACCACTTGTATGCTTCCAAAGTGTTTCTTCCCTATATAGAATCGTTGCATCTGGACAACTTGGTCATTGCTACGCCGGATGTAGGAGGAGCTAAGCGCGCCAGTACGTTCTCGAAATATTTAGCCGTGCCGCTGGTGCTGTGCCACAAGACGCGCGCCAAGGCGAACGAGGTGGCTACGATACAAATCATAGGCGACGTGGAAGGTAAGAACGTCGTCTTGCTGGACGACATCGTAGATACGGCCGGCACGATTACCAAAGCGGCGGCCGTGATGAAGGAAGCGGGTGCCAACACGGTGCGTGCGATGGCCAGCCATTGCGTGATGTCCGATCCGGCCTCTGACCGGGTGTGCGAATCGCCTTTGGAAGAAATGGTATTTACGGACAGCATCCCTTATCGGGGGACGTGCTCGAAAGTAAAACAGTTGTCTATCGCAAATATGTTTGCCGAAACGATACGAAGAGTGGTCACCAACGAATCTATTAGCTCGCAATACATCATTTGACCGTACGAAAAACATCTAATATCAAACTCTAATATCAATTAAAAACCAAATATTCTATGTTGAAGCGAATTAGAACGACAATTGCGATTGTCTTCTTTGTATTGATTACATTGTTGTTCCTTGATTTTACGGGAACGTTGCATCGGTATGCGGGTTGGTTGGCCGATATACAATTCTTGCCCGCCGTATTAGCCTTACACGTGGGTATTATCGTAGGCTTGGTCGCACTGACCTTGCTGTTCGGTCGTATCTACTGTTCGGTAATCTGCCCGTTGGGCGTCTTTCAAGACATCATTACTCGAAAGGCCAAATGGCTGACCAAGCGGAAGAAATTCTCCTACTCGCCGGCGTTGACTTGGTTGCGCTGGACGGTACTCGCCTTGTTCATCCTGTCACTCGCGTTCGGCGTCAGCGCAGTCGTTTCCTTGCTTGCACCGTACGGCGCGTACGGACGTATCGCATCGAGCATCTTCGCTCCGATATACGATTGGGGAAACAACTTCTTCGCCTATCTGGCCGAGCGTGCGAATAGCTATGCGTTCTATCGCACGGACGTTCGGCTGCAAATAGCCCTCATACCGGGTCTTATCGTGGCCGCTACCTTGGTAGCGTTGCTCGTGTTGGCATGGCGCAACGGGCGTACCTATTGCAACACCGTTTGTCCGGTGGGCACGGTACTCGGTTTTCTGTCGCGCTTTTCATTGTTCAAAGTGCGGATAGACGCGGAGAAATGTACCAAATGCAATGCTTGCTCGCGCGTTTGTAAGGCTTCTTGCATGGACATAAAAAATCAACAGATCGATTACAGTCGTTGCGTGGCTTGCTATGATTGTTTGGACAAGTGCAAATTCGACTCGCTGACATACGGCCTGCCGAAGAAATCCGCGCCTGCTCCTGCTGCTGCCGCCTATACCGGAGAAAAAGACGGTGCGCCGTCGGCTCGCCGGCAGTTCTTTTCGTTGACGGCTCTGTTGGCGTCTACCGCCCTGCTGAAAGCGCAAGAGACGAAACGGCGCGACGGAGGTTTTGCTCCTATCGCCGAACGCGTAGAGCCGGAGCGCGGTACGCCGTTGACGCCGCCGGGTTCGCGCAGCGCGCGCAACCTGAAAACGCGTTGCGTCTCTTGTCAGCTTTGCGTGTCGGCTTGTCCGAGTCGCGTGTTGGCTCCCAATACTTCGTTGTCCGATTTTATGCAGCCGTCCATGTCTTATGAACGCGGCTACTGCCGTCCGGAATGTACCGAGTGCTCGGCCGTTTGTCCGACGGAGGCTATTACCAAGTTGACGAAAGAAGAAAAGAGTTCCGTGCAGATCGGCCACGCCGTTTGGGTGCGCGAACGTTGTATCGTGGAATCCAAGAAACAGAGTTGCGGCAATTGTAGTCGTCATTGCCCGACGTCTGCCATTAAGATGGTACCGATAGATCCGAGTAACCGCCGGTCGTTGCAGATTCCGGCGGTGGACGAGAATCGTTGCATCGGTTGCGGGGCGTGCGAATACGTATGTCCGTCTCGTCCGCTCAGTGCCATTTACGTGGTAGGGCACGAAGAACATAAATCCATCTAATTCAAAAGCTATGAAGACAGAACAGAAAGATATGAGACGCCGAGATTTTTTGAAGGTACTCGGCGCAGGCGCGGTCACGTCGGCAGCTACGCTTTACGGATGCGGCGACAACGAGAAAACGGCGGGCAATGCGGCGGCCAACGTGGGCACGCGCGGCGAGGCCGACGGCAGTCAGATGACGTACCGCACCTCCAAATGCGGCGACAAGGTCTCATTGTTGGGATACGGCTGCATGCGTTGGCCGATGACCAAAGACAGCAAAGGCGAGGACGTGCCCGATCAGGAACAAATCAACCGGTTGATAGACTATGCCCTGGCACACGGCGTGAACTACTTCGATACGGCTCCCGTCTATGTGCGCGGTTTGTCGGAGCAGGCTACGGGTATTGCGTTGAAACGCCATCCGCGCGATAAGTACTTTATCGCGACCAAGCTCTCTACGCAAGGGCGCGCCGGACAAAAGGTGTCTCGCGAGTTTTCCATCGATATGTATCGCAATTCGTTCAAAGAATTGCAGACGGACTATATAGATTATTATTTGCTACACAACGTGACCGGCGAACAAGCCTATCGCGATCGTTTCTTGGAGAACGGAATGATCGATTTCTTGCTGAAAGAGAAAGAAGCCGGTCGTATCCGTCAACTCGGATGGTCGTTTCACGGACAGCAAGAGGGATTCGATTGGCTACTGTCCGATGCGTGCGGCATTCCGTGGGATTTCGTGCAGATACAGATGAACTATGTGGATTGGAAACACGCTTCGGGTGCCAACGTGCCGGCGGAATATCTCTACGGCGAACTACATAAACGGAATATCCCCGCCGTCTTGATGGAACCGCTACAAGGCGGCCGCCTCTCGGCACTGCCCGATCACGTCGTTACGACGTTGAAAAGTCGCGATCCGGAAGGGAGCGTGGCATCGTGGGCTTTCCGCTTCGCGGGTACTCCGCCGGGCGTGCTCACAGCCCTAAGCGGCATGACGTACATGGAACACTTGCAAGACAACCTGCATACGTATTGTCCGTTGCACCCGTTGACGGATGCGGATAACGCGTTCTTGGAAGAAGTGGCGCAGCTGATATTGAAGTATCCGACCATCCCGTGCAACAATTGCGACTATTGTATGCCGTGCCCGTACGGAGTGGATATTCCGGGTATTCTGCTTCACTACAATAAATGCGTGAACGAGGGTACGATGCCCGAAAGTTCGCAAGACCCGAACTATCGTAAGTTGCGCCGCGACTATCTGATTGGCTACGACCGCGCCGTTTCCGAGAAGCTGCGACAAGCCAGCCATTGTACCGGTTGTAACGAATGTACGCCTTTCTGCCCGCAGTATATCCGTATACCGCAGCAGTTACAGCGCATTGATAAGTTTATCGAAGACCTGAGGCAGGGACGTCCGTTCTAAACCTGCCGGACAAATAGGCGCGCTTTCTCGTTTCGACGGGGAAGCGCGCTTTTTTGTGGGAGTAAGCGATAGAAAAAAATTGCCCCGTTATAGTTCGTCGGGATTCGTGCGAACTATAACGGGGCAAGTATGTGTAAACGCTATGCTAAGAAGTCTTAGAAATATAGATAGCGTTGGTCTTTCACGTTGGCTTTGCGGTATAAATCGCTGGTGAAGCTCGTCAACAGACGTTCGTTCATGGTAAGAATATTCGTTTCTTCCGTTTCCGCGTCAAACGTTTCGCTGAGCGTATCTTTACCGTATATCTCCATAACCATTACTCCTCCGTTCCCTTTGATAGGAGCGGAAATCTGTCCGGCTTGTCCGACGGAAGCATACGCGCTTACCAGCGGTTCACTACTAAACGTGGCGGCCACGTAAGCCGGTGCAGAGAACGTAACGAGCTTCACGCTGTCGCTGACAGCATTGGGCAAAGATTTATAAGCGTTCATGTCCGTCGCGTTAGCTTCTTTCATTTGATCCATGATAATAGCCGCTTTCTTATCGCGTACTACTTCGTTGCGCAACAAGTTACGCACCTCCGGATCATCCCATGGGCGATAGCCCGCTTTATGTACGGCTTCCAGCGCAACGACCAATAGGTGATCGCCATCGCCGCATTCGTACATACCGGATACTTGTCCGGTCTTAGCCTCGAATGCCCAGCGCAACGCATCGCGCGTGCCGCGAATGGCAGCGACTCCGTGTTCCGAACTTGCGAAGTTCTTGCGCTCCAATAACCTGTAACCGGCTTCTTCCGCGTTTGCATTCAAATCTTCCAACGTAGAATTGGCGGCAATAAATTGGCTGAATTCATTGTAATACTTATCGTAGGTAGCCGCGCTGAAATCCACTTTCTTTTTTACGATAGCTACCTTATACATTTCGGTCATCGCCTTGCGAGCGGTCACTTGCAAGATAACTTGGCCTGCTCCCAACGAGAGATTGGTGATTTGGTTGACGCCTGAGTTGGCGAGCGTAGAGAGATACTTAACGTCCTCGGCACTTAGCTGCGCTCCCTGATACATAGAAGAAGTCAACCAAGCTTTCTCGCCCGTTTGTCCGTAGAATTCGGCAATAGCCTCAAAATCCGCACCACCTTTGAGTGCCGTGTAGATACTGTCGGCCGTCGCTACATTCTTGGTAAAATCCGTACCTACTACTTGAATCTGACGATATTGAATGGAGTCCGGCTGCTGAGCGACCGCAATCTTCTTAAAACTATTCATCGTATTATCCGCCTGATTCAGGTAAGGACCAAAAACTTTGCCGACGGCAATACTATCCAAACGCGTATTGATGTCGGTCGGGAAGACAGAGCGTTTCAGAAACAAATCAGCGTACTGTACCTGCGAGGATGTGCTGCGTACTAATTCCGCATAACCATCCGTTGCCGTTTCCAATTGATTAGTGTAGGTAGCCATTTCTGCATCTAAGGCTGCCTTATCCGCATCGCTGGCGGTAATTTGTACGTCGATGTATTTAATGTCGCGCGTCTCTGCGTATTGACGATATTGTTCCTTTTGTTTTTTGTACAGGTCTTTCACTTCCGACACCTTTACTTGAATCGTGGAGTCGGGAATAGCCGAATAAGGAATAGCGGCCAACAGTAAATTCGTTTGCTGCGTACGAGCGTCAAATGTCGCCTTCGCTTCAATTTCGTTGACGGAAAGTGATTTGGTAATGAGGGCTTGATATTTTTCCGCCAATCTATTATTGCGAATTGTTTTCTCTACAAAATTCCAATAGCGATATAGCGCGGCATACGACTCGGAGATTTGCACGCCGGTCTGTACGGCTTGTGCATATTGAGCCAGAAAGTTTTTAAGAATGTCTTTATCGAATATACCTGTGTTAGGATTTACAAACGGCGTATTATTCAGTAATGGATACACGCCCTTATCTATAATATCCTGCACTTCCTCCCGTGTAACGGTCAAACCGAGTTTGGACGTCTGGGCTTGGATTAGTTGGTTATTCACATAGGTTTGCCATACTTCGTCTTTTATTTGTTCGGATTGGGCGTCAGTTAAGGCACTCAGATTATTACTCAATTTCACTATGTCGGTGTATTCTTCCAACAACGTCTGATATTCGGTAGCGGATAACGTATTGCCGTTTACTTCGCCAACGTCTTGCGACTTGTGGGGTTGAAGAACTTGCCAGGCGTCGCCTGCAATAAAAGCCAATAAAGCCAAGCCGATCCCGAAGAGAAGGAGGGGACCTTTGGAACGAATGCTTTGTAAAGTTGCCATTTACTTATATGATTTAATGTTATATCTCTCTTTGATTTGAGCGCACGAAGATACAAAAAATGCAAATACGCATGTACGTAACCAACGAAAAAATGATTTCTTCGCCCTATTCGTCTACGGTAAGACGCACCAATTCGATCTTTGTAGCGGTAACTTTCAGTATTTTGAAGTGATATTTATCAATGGAAACAGTATCATGTAGTTTTGGGAAACGCTGATATTGCTGCAAAATTAGTCCGTTAATGGTCATATATTCGTCCGACTCGGGCAAATGAAGTTCAAAAGTCTCATTTACTTTCTCTATCTCCAAACGGCCGGATAAGATATACTCATTACTACTGCCCTCCACACGTTTGCACACGTAGGAAATGCTGTCATGCTCGTCTTCAATATCACCGAAAATCTCTTCTACCAAATCTTCTAACGTAATAAGTCCCGCCGTCCCGCCAAATTCATCTACTACGATAGCGATACTGCGACTTTGCTGCATCAGTGTTTTCATCAACTTCATAGCCGGCATCGTTTCGGGAATGATTACGACTTGTTTGACGCATTGCGTCCAGTCGTCGGGATGCCGAAACATTTCCGATGAATGGATGTAGCCGATAATATTGTCGATGTTATCATCATAAACTACGATCTTGGATAATCCGGATTCCACGAACTTTGCCTTCAATTCTTCGATCGTAGCATGAACGTCTACGGCCACCATTTCCGTGCGTGGGATAATGCAATCACGAACTTTGATAGTATTAAATTTAAGGGCGTTCTGAAAAATATCGACTTCGGTATCTATATCATCTTTGTTCGCGCTATGCTCAATGCCCGACTGCACAAAATAATCTAAATCGAGACGAGTGAATACGCGCTTGGAAGCTTCTTTATTAACCTTTATGCCAACAAGCCGAAGCAGCAGAGACGACATACCGGACGCTAAATAGGAGATAGGAAGCAGAAGTATGTACAGTATATAGAGCGGTATGGCAGCCGTGCGTAATGCCAACCCGGGATTAAGGCTAAATAGCATCTTAGGTAAGAATTCGCCCATCACCAGAATAATCACCGTAGAGATAATGGTCTGTACGAGCATGAGTAGGAACGGATTGGTGATCAGTCCCGAGAGTAAATGCTCTTGAATGACGTTGCCCATCCAAATACCGTATACGACCAATGCAATGTTGTTACCTACTAATAACGTAGAGATGAAGTGATTGGTATTTTTGTAGAAGTAAGAAAGAATGCGCGCCGTAAGTCCTCCCTTGTTTTCCATTTCAAAACGCATCTTATTGACCGACACGAAAGCAATCTCTATGCCGGAAAAGAACGCGGAAAACAGAACGGTGATTACTATATATATAACGGTATCGGTCATAGTAATAAAGAGTCGGTTGGCATAGTCTGTGTCGTATCCGGAGGCAAGATTTCTTTTTCTTGTTCGGTGACGTAAAAGTTACCGCTCATATCTTTGATTTCATAGGCGGTCATCTCTTGGTTCGACTCAAAGCCGATGCCTTCAATCACACGGTCCGGTTGCTCAATGCGTATGTAACGGTCGGAATAAATGCGTTTCTTATCCTCATCCCAATAGAGCAAGCTCGTAAGAAACTTGTCGCCTTTCAGATTGACTATCTCCACGTTGCCGAGTGCTTTCCAGAGTTTTTCTTTGTCGTAGTAGTAAAGAGTGTCGGCCTTAATAGTGGCTTCAATATTGAGTAACGTATCAAATTGCTCCACGTAGACGCCTTTTTCAAATGCCCAATAAGACGGTTTCTTGCGGTCGTAAACTAACCACTCCTCCGCATCCAGACGATAGCGTGTGATACCAGAATCGGATACGAAAGTAACTACCCCCAGCGTTGTCATGATCGGCATGGAATCGCGCTCGGTAATTGCCGCCCCTAACGTTTGGTGCTTCGTGCAGGCAGAAGTAAGAAAACAAGCAAGCACAGCAGTCGCATTGATAGCGACCGCCATGCTTTTGGGAAATTGTTTCATATTAGAATCTGATGCGCGTCGTCTCGCCAATCCATCCTCCAATATTAATGGTGTCGCCGTTTTTATAACCTATCATGAAAAGATCCGAAGTTTTCGGCAGGTATGCCGAGTAACGTGCGATTTCCTCATTAGCCTTTTCGGCAACGCTCGGATCTACTTGTTTAGCGCGCGCCAGTTTGTCCAGCACGACAAAATACGTACAAGCGTTCAAAGCCGCTTCGTCCGTCCAGCGAGGACTTGCTCCATAGCAATGCGCCAGAAGGATGTAGGCGTCGCCATGGTTCGGATTGTTCTTCAACGCTTCTGTGAGGTATTGTTTAGCTTTAATGTACTGTTTGATGGCGTACGAGGAAGCAGCAGCCTTATAAGCATAGTCAGCTTTAAGTGCCGGCGTAGATTCTAAGGTAATGGCTTCGTCGAAAAACTTCGCGGCCGCCTCGTAATCTCCTTTCTTATACGACATATTTGCGCATCCGATAGCAGCTTCTGCCGTCGGTTGA
>JAISIB010000203.1 GCA_031262265.1 Prevotellaceae bacterium | reverse complement strand
CGCCGAAGTCGTCTTGGCCAGTGAAAACTCCGCCTGATTGACCGATAAGAAGTTTACCCCGTCGAATACTACGTCGTGCTGCGCGCCGTCCGTCCAATCCAGTATGTTCACCTGCATGTTCGCCGTCGTTCCGTGAAAGGCAGGGTCAGGGCCGGGATAACCTCCGCCCGTGACGTTGCCTACGGTCACGCGATAGTTATGATTGCGCAGCAGCGGCAAGTAGACCGCCTCGTTTTGCGGATTCAATTGCCGGAAGTCCACCCGATAGTAAGACTTGGTCGTATTCTGATTCCCGTAATATCCTCCGACGACCAGACAGACGTTCGTGTCTCGTCCGGCCGTACTTCCCGCCCACGCTTCAAACGTATAGATGGAGCGCAACACGCTGTTGGCCGTCACGTTGTCCGAACTTTCCGTATAGTGTATCGGGTCATTCTTCCCCGTGACGTAATCCGCCTTCTTGGTAGTGGCATTCCCCCCGAAATAAGGAGCCGTAGCGATGTTGTCCGTCGGCCAGCTCGCTATCTTTGGAACGACCCATCCGCTCAGCGATTGATTATACAAGTAGACGTCCGTCAAGGTAAAGTTGGCGTTCAGCTCATCGCTCCCAGCATACTCCTCGTCTACCGATCCGCTTCCGGTAGCCGCCTTCGTACTAAGTACGACTTCTATCTTGGCTACGGCACGAATCAGTGGAATGGAATTGTCTGCTCCTCCGTCCTGCTTAACGAAGGCGGTACCTTCCTGCACGGGTGTATTGGAGACGTATCCGAACATGGGCAGTGCGGGCACGGCCGTGCTCGTGCTTAGCTTGGCTGTGGCCGGCACGGTAATGCGCAACGAATCGAGTGCTTGCTGCATGTTGGTGGACATTGTCCATTTGGCGGCTGCCGCCTCGACGGCCGCGCGCGCGTTGGCCACGATAATCAGATCGAACGTCTGGTCTTCTCCGCTGCCCACGAGGTCAGCCTGAAAGGTACGGCTGTTGCCTGCTGCGGCGATACTGTATCCGAGCGCGCGATAGGCAAAGGTTTCCTCGTCGTGGTCGAATTGCAGAACGTCGACGGTTTGAATGGTTGTTTCTGTAATGCCGTTGTTCTCTTCCGAGGTTTGCAGCGCACGCGTCTGCGTGGCACCCGGCACGGTAATAGTGAATAGTACGGTCTTCTTCGCGTTACTACTTCCCAGAATCTCTTCTCTTCCGAGGCGATTGTCGGTACAGGAAGACAGAGAAAGCCCGATATAGGCCAGCGCGAATATCAAGAGGCCGCGTACGCCGAAAATCGACGTTTGAGTTAAAGTACTTCTCATTGTTAGTTACTATTAATAACATTTGAAATGTATAGTTTGTCGCTTACATAATAGAATAACAAATCAAAGCCCTACTTAGTTCACGAACGAAGCAACTTTAACCTTTGTAACGGAAATGAAATGAGTGCACTATGCCTCTCGCCAACGGCACAATGCTTTTTCGAGCAAGTCGATGAGTAGAAAGAGAAAGAAGCCGGCCATGCTAAGTACGACGATGCCGGCATACATGTCAACGTAGTTGATGCGCATCCATGCGTCGACGATGTAATATCCCATGCCGCGATCGGTGCCGTAGGTTTCCGTGACGAAAAGAACGGAGATAGCGGTGCCGATGGCCACGCGTAAGGCCGATAACAAACCCGGTAAGACGGCGGGCAAAGTAACATGACGAAACAACTGACGGCGATTGGCACCCAAAGAGGTAAGCATCACATAACTTTCTGCGGGGATTTGCAGTAAACTATCGCGCAGGTTGACGATAATCTGGAACACGATGATCAGAACAATCATGATAATTTTCGTCAGGTCGCCCAATCCTGCCAGCAGCATGACGATCGGGAGCAGTGCCAACTTGGGTACCGGATAAGAAAAGTAGACGAATGCATTGAGTAGCTTGCCGGCATAGCGCGCGCGTACCATCCAGAGCGCAACCGCCAATCCGATCATTCCGGCCAAGACGACGCTTACTGTTACGCGCCAGAGGCTGGCGGCCAGGTGGGTAGACATGGATTGTTGCCACGCGTCTCCCAAGTGGGCATACACGGTCAACGGATCAACGAGGGCGGGCGTTTGAAAGATGCGCGCGGCCGTCCACCAAACGGCGTTGACCAATAGCGCGCCCAACAGTATATTGGTCACGACGGCGTGCGAATGTTTCAGTTTTCCGTCCATTGCGTTTCGATGAGTAGGCGAATATCTTCGGCAGTAGGTGTATGTAGCACGCGGACAAGTCGCCCGGGCGACTGACTCAGTATGGCCACGTGGCTGCAAAGTTCGGCGGCCTCGAAAATATTGTGCGTGACGAGCAAGGTACTAACCGGATTCTCCTGCCAAACCTCGCGAAACAGGCGGCGACAGCGTTCGGCGGTGAGCGTATCCAACGCGGAGAACGGTTCGTCCATTAGTAATAAGTCCGGCTGCTGGATGAATGAGCGAGCCAGTGCGACGCGCTGCTGTTGACCGCCGCTCAGTTCATGCGGATAGCGACGTAATAGACTGTCCAGACCGAGACTGTGTATAACTGCGTCGGCATACGCCCGATCGGGGTATGTGCGTCGGATAACGAAAGGCAAAAAAATATTTTCCTCCACGCGTTTCCAATTTAGCAAGGCGTAGTTTTGCGGGATTAGCCCGATAGATTGCCGTTTGGGGTCGGGGCGTGTGCCGTTGATGGATACTTCGCCGTCGTAGGTCGTCAGTACGCCTGCCAATACGCGCAGCAGCGTAGATTTCCCGCAACCCGATGGCCCGACGATGCCCCATATTTCCCCGTCGGATAGGCTGAATGAGAGCCGGTCAAGCGCATGTGTCGTTCCGTTCGTGCCGGCGTAGCAGACGCTCAGGTCGCGTATGTTTGTCCGGCTCACTGCGAGAAACGTACACCGTGAATCGTATCCAGCAGATGCCGTGTATCGTAGTTGGCCGGTATCAGTCCTTTGCGGCGCAACCATGTTACGGTTTCCTGCAAATCTTTTTCCGACGGGAAGGTAGCCGCTTCGTAGTCGGGCAAAGTCAGTTGTTCCACCAATGCGGCAGGCACGCCGGCATCTTGCACCAAGATATCCGACCAATCGCTGAGCGGATGCGTACGAATATAGGATACGCCGAGATTATATCCTTGCACGATTTTCTCGACGGCTTTTCGTTTATTGCGCAACGCCTGCTCGGTAAACATGGTTCCCGTCACGGAAATACCGGCTTCGCGGGTCGTCGTGAGAGCGGGGTGTCCGTTCGCGCGCGCAATCGTCGCAAACGGATCGGGGAGCACGCAGGCGTCGATTTGCCCGTTTTGTAGCATCTCCAAGCGGAGCGGTATCTTGTTTATCTCAGGTTTCTCTACCTCATCCTCGGTTAGTCCGGCGGTCTGTAACAAGAAGTCCGTCGTGTACTCAATGACCGTGTTGCGCGACACGGAGAGTGATTTCCCGCGCAGGTCGTCGGGTCTGCGAATGTGCTTGTCTTTGTTGGCAATCAAGTAGAAGAAACCATCGTTTTTCATAATCAATCGCAAGGGAATACCGTTTGCTTGTTGCAGAATAGCACCTGTGTAGTCAATAATCGTGCCGTCTATCATTCCCGCCTGAAAAGCGGCGTCGCGGTCGTTGGCAGAGAAAAATTTGACAAGCTCGACCTGCACGCCCAACGAGTCGTATATGCCGTGCTTCATGGCAACGACGTACGGGATATAGTCCATAGAAGACATGGCACCCAGCTTTATGGCCGGCATATCGTCTGTGGTCGATTGTTTAGGGAGACACGAAGATAGGAACAGCAGGCCGCAGAACAACGGCAAGAGGTATGTCCAACGCATGATAGATAACGTATAAAAAGAAAGGGCGTTGGCGGATTACCAACACCCTTCCGAGTATTTTGTCAAGTTTATCCTTCAATAGCGGCAATACCCGGCAACTTTTTCCCTTCGATGGCTTCAAGCAATGCGCCGCCGCCCGTCGAAACATAGGAAACACCGTCGGCTAAACCGAATTTGTTGACGCACGCGACAGAGTCTCCGCCGCCTACCAATGAGAATGCCCCGTTTTTCGTAGCTTCGACGACGGCTTCGCCTACTGTGCGCGAACCGTGCGTGAAGTTGTCGAACTCGAACACGCCCGTCGGTCCGTTCCAGAGAATCGTTTTGGAAGCTTTGATTACGTCGGCGAATACTTTCTCGGATTCGGGACCAATATCCAACCCTTCCCATTCATCCGGAATCTCGCCAACCGGCACGATCTTCGTGGCTGCGTCGTTCGAGAAGTCATCGGCAATCTTTGCGTCGGTGGCCAGCACGAGATTCACGCCGTTTTCTTTGGCTTTCTTCAAAATATCGAGTGCCAAGTCCAGTTTGTCGAGTTCGCACAACGATTTTCCGATATTTCCGCCCAATGCTTTGGTAAAGGTATAAGTCATACCGCCTGCGATGATCAGGTTATCTACTTTCGTCAGCAGATTCTCTATGATTTCTATCTTGGAAGAAACTTTCGAGCCACCCATAATGGCTGTGAACGGACGGCGAATGTCGGTCAACACCTTGTTTACCGCTTGTACTTCCTTTTCCATGAGATAGCCGAACATTTTATCGTTCACGTCGAAATAGGCTGCGATGAGCGCGGTCGAAGCGTGTGCGCGGTGCGCGGTACCAAAGGCGTCGTTCACATAGCAGTCGGCATACGAGGCCAGCTTCTTGGTGAACGTTTTCTGGCTCTCCTTGATAGCTTTCTTGGCGGCCGCTTTCTCGTCGTCGCTCGCGTCGTCAGCCAGACCGCGCGGCTTGCCTTCTTCTTCGGCGTAAAAACGCAGATTCTCCAACATCAACGCCTCGCCGGGTTGTAAAGCGGCCGCTTTCACGCCGGCCTCTTCGCCCATACAGTCGGGAGCGAACTGAACGTCGACGCCCAGCAACTCGGAGACGCGCGGCAGGATATGTTTCAACGAGTACTTATCGGTTACGCCTTTCGGACGTCCCAGATGCGAACCTATAATGACACTACCGCCGTCGGCGATGATTTTTTTCAGGGTGGGCAAGGCGGCACGAATGCGCGTGTCGTCGGTGATGTGGAAGTTCTCGTCCAACGGTACGTTGAAGTCTACGCGGACAAATGCCTTCTTTCCGGCAAAGTTGTACTTTTCAATTGTTTGCATACTGTTATCGTTATTATAAATGAGATAAATTTCCGTTTGGGTTTCGAGACGCAAAGTTATGGCTTTTCTATGGATTTTTCGCGCCTTGAAAAGTAATTTTCGAGGTATGTTGCTAAAATATCAAAGGGAGAAAATTGCAGAACGAACGGCGGTGTTGCTAAAAACGAGCCGGATATTTGGTAAGGTGTGAGAAAACAACGACTTTTGCTTGTAGAAACGATAAATTATGGACGTAGAAATGATGCTTAGCAAGTTGAAGTCGAACCGCTTGTACTTTCGGGATACGCAATTTGCCAACCTGATGAAGCGGCGTATCTTCAATATATTGCTTATCGCCAATCCCTATGATGCGTTCATGCTGGAAGACGACGGCCGCATCGACGAAAAAATCTTCAACGAATATACCTCGTTGTCGTTGCGCTATCCGCCGCGATTCACGCAAGTATCCACAGAGGAAGAAGCGATGGAGATGTTGGAAGAGATTCCGTTCGAGCTGATCATTTGCATGCCGAGTAGTGGTGATAACGACAGCTTTGATATCGGCCGGCGCATTAAAGCGCGCTATTCGACCATACCTATTGTGATTTTGACGCCTTTTAGTCGGGGTATCACCCGTCGAATCGCAGACGAAGATCTGAGCGCGTTTGAATATGTGTTTTGTTGGTTGGGGAATACCGACTTGCTACTTTCCATCATCAAGCTGATGGAAGACCGGATGAACCTTGAACACGACGTACAGGAGATTGGCGTGCAGCTACTCTTGTTGGTGGAAGACGGCATCCGCTTCTATTCGTCCATTTTGCCGAATCTCTATAAATTCGTGCTGATGCAAAGTCAGGAATCAAGCACCGAAGCGTTGAATGCGCACCAAAGAACGTTGCGTATGCGCGGACGTCCGAAGATTGTGTTGGCACGTACGTACGAAGAGGCTACGGCGATATATGATAACTACAAGGACAATGTGTTGGGCGTGATTACCGACGTACGCTTTCCGCTCGGCGGCGAGAAAGACTCAATGGCCGGTTTCAAGTTGTGCCGTCATATTCGTGCGGAAGACCCTTTCTTGCCGCTTATCGTACAGTCGTCCGAGATAGAAAACCGCTCGATAGCCGGTCGTTTCAGGGCGGCTTTCGTAGATAAGAACTCGAAAAAGATGGGAGTTGACTTGCGTCGTATCGTTTCCGACAATTTCGGTTTCGGCGACTTTGTCTTTCGTAATCCCGACACAAGTGAAGAGATTGCGCGGGTACGCAATCTGCGCGAACTGCAAAACGTGATATTCTCCGTGCCTGCCGAGTCGTTTCTCTATCATATCAGCCACAACGACATTTCTCGCTGGCTCTATTCGCGCGCGATGTTTCCGGTAGCCGAGTTCTTGAAGCCTATCACGCACCACAGTATGAAAGACGTGGATATGCACCGGCAAATTATTGCCGAAGCCATTGTTAAGTACAGGAAGATGAAGAATCAGGGAGTGGTGGCCGTCTTTCGTCGCGACCAGTTCGATAGATATTCCAATTTCGCGCGTATCGGAGACGGCTCGTTGGGCGGCAAAGGGAGAGGATTGGCGTTTATCGATATAATGATTAAGCAACATCCCGAATTCGATAGCTTTGAGAATGCCCGAGTGGCCATTCCGAAGACGCTCGTCTTGTGTACGGATGTGTTCGACGAGTTTATGGATACGAATAACCTGTATCAGGTAGCCCTGTCTGATGCCGACGATGAAACTATCTTGCGTCATTTCTTGCGAGCCAAGCTTTCAGACCGTTTCGTAGAGGATTTATTTACGTTCTTTGACGTCGTGAAAGCACCGATTGCCGTACGTTCGTCCAGTCTGCTCGAGGATTCTCACTATCAGCCTTTCGCCGGTATCTACAACACGTACATGGTGCCTTATTTGGACGATAAATATGAGATGTTGCGCATGTTGGCCGACGCCATCAAAAGTGTGTATGCTTCAGTCTACTTTAAGGATAGCAAGGCCTATATGCAAGCTACGTCGAACGTCATCGATGAGGAAAAGATGGCGGTGATTTTGCAAGAAGTGGTAGGCGATACCTATGGCGATCGCTTCTATCCTTCCATGTCGGGCGTGGCGCGTTCCATCAACTATTATCCCATCGGCGACGAGCTACCCGAAGAAGGCACGGTGAACCTCGCGTTAGGACTTGGCAAATATATCGTAGACGGTGGCGTGACGCTCCGCTTCTCGCCGTACCATCCCGCGCAAGTGTTACAAACGAGCGAACCGGAATTGGCGTTGAGAGAGACACAAACGCAATTCTATGCGCTTGACCTGAAAAACGTATCCGGCGAGTTTTCGATAGACGATGGATTCAATCTCTTGAAGCTAAAAGTAAAAGACGCCGAAGCAGACGGTGCTTTGCGTTATCTGGTATCTACCTATGACCCGCGCGACGGTATCATGCGGGATGATTTGCGCCCCGGCGGGCGCAAGGTATTGACGTTTGCCAATGTATTGAAGCATGATGTGTTTCCGTTGGCTAACATCTTGCAGACGGTGTTGGAGCGTAGCCATGAAGCGGTGCGCCGACCGGTGGAAATAGAGTTTGCGGCTACGCTGCATCGGGACAGCGAGCGGAGCGGTACGTTCTATCTGTTGCAAATTCGCCCGATCGTGGACAGTAGCGAACAATTGACGGAAGACTTGTCGCGTATGGCGGATTCGGATTGTATCTTACGCTCGTTCAATGCGTTGGGGCACGGTATTATAGACGACGTATATGATGTTGTCTATGTAAAGACAGAGGGTTACAACGCTGCCAATAACGTTCGGATAGCCGAAGAGTTGGCCGTCATCAATCAACGCTTCCTGAATGAGGGGACAAACTATGTGTTGGTCGGACCCGGGCGTTGGGGGTCGAGTGATTCGTGGCTGGGTATACCCGTCAAGTGGTCGAGTATCAGTGCGGCGCGTGTCATCGTGGAGGCCGGGCTGACGAATTATCAAGTGACGCCGAGTCAGGGTACGCACTTCTTTCAGAATCTGACGTCATTCGGCGTGGGATACTTTACGATCAACGCATTTAGGCACGACGGCGTATTCGATGAAGCGTTTCTCAACGGAATGCCGGCGACGGAAGAGACCGCTTATCTGCGTCACGTACGCTTTGAAAAGCCGGTGCGTATCTTGATGGACGGAAAGAGAAAGCTCGGCGTCGTGCAAAAGCCGTAAGAACGCCGACAGGCGTTATTCTACTTCTTCTCGTACGATTTGATAAAGTAGCTGCTCGGCTTCTACATCGGAGTCAGCCAGTCTATCCACTTGCCTACATACCTGAAACGCGTTCTCCTCGCTGTATTGCATATAGCGGCGGATAGCCGTCGATACGGCACGCCGGATGTGATAGGTGCCGGAGAGGAAAGCGAAAACGGCTTGGTCGAGAAATTCCGATGAGGCTCGCTCGTTCATCGCTCCACGTTCCGTCAGCAGACGGGCGATGAGCAAGAAGCCGCAGACCTGCACGTATTCTCGCTCATCGGATATCCAACGAAAAGCAAGAGCGGGGGCATAGGATAAATGACGGAAGAGATGTAAGCATGTCATTTCCGCTATTTCAATGTTGCGGATTTCCCCGACCCAGATTTCGGCCAGGTCGGGAAGGAAAGCGTCCGGCGGATATAACAAACCCGCGAGAATCTTACATTCACGGATTTCTTCGTGCCACAGGGCTTGCGCCAAATCGACATTCGGTTGCCACTCGGCAGCGATCGCTTTCAGACGCGGCAATTCTACACCGAAGTTTTGTGCGTAGCGCAAGCCTTTTTCGCGCATACTCGTAGCTGCGACGCCGTTCATGCCGAGTCGCAAACTAACCTTTATACGTTGAATCTGTTCTTTGGTGGTCGGAGAATCCGTCACTACTTCTTAAACGGGTGAATCGTATTCTTGCGCCGGTACGCACTGGGCGTCATGCCTACGTTCTTGTAGAAAGCGGCATAGAACGATTGGCGATTGGAGAATCCAACCATCGTGCTGATGTCTTCTACGGTCAAATCGGCATAACGTTTGTCTACCAATAAAAAGATGGCTTCCTTGACGCGGTATTCGTTCAGCAGGCACGAATAATTCTTGCCGAATCTGGAATTGACTACCGCCGAAAGGTAGCGTGTGTTGGTATGTAGTTCCTTTGCGAGGAACTTCGCAGAAAACTCCGGATCCCTATACTTTTTCTGAATCACGATATAGTTCAGAATCTTCTCGTATAGTTCATCCGCCAACTCAGGCCTGATCATCGTGCGATAGGCTGCATTTTTTTCTTTCTTTACCCTGTGGTAAGGGGTTTCTTTTGTCGAGTTCTTCATGCTCAATGCTTTTGGTTTGATGAGTACTTTGTATAAATCCTTGTTTGTGTAGGCATTTATCGCGACAAATTTGGTGATAGTTTCAAATATATACAAGAAAAAGACGTCTTTTTTTGTAGAAATCTACTTGCTTCGTTTCATTTGCTCTCTCAACTCGCCGGACGGGACGCCCAATTCGATGGCTTTTGTAAAATCTTTACGAGCCAACGTCTTGTTTCCGAGTTGCAAGTACACTTCTCCGCGCGCAGTAAATGCTTCGGTAGCATGAGGGTCGAGGCGTATCGCTTCGTTGAGGTCGGACAGTGCTTGTTCCCACTGCTTTTCGTCTTGTTCGATGGAGGCGCGCATGAGGTAGAGCGTAGCGTTTGCCGGTTGTTCCGACAGCAGCCGGTTGATTTGCTCCAACGCAGCTTTCGGCTTTCCCTCTCGTCGGTCGATTTCCGTTAAGCCTAATCGAGCCAAGTAATGAGACGGTTGCACGGCTAAAAGTTTCGTGTAGTCCGCGCGGGCGGCCTGATAATCCCGTCGTGACATATAAATATAGGCACGCGCGAGATGCGCTTCGATGCTAGCCGTCGTGTCCGTAGGATGCAAGTCCAATACTTGACAATAGTCCACGTACGCCCGATTGGTTTGCCCGTCCTTCATATAGGCGGAGGCTCTGTTTAGCAGAATAGGGATGTTGTTCGGCATACTGTTCAAGGCCAAAGAATAAGAATCGATGGCCGCTTGCGTCTCTCCCAATCGTTGTTGTAGACTGCCTATGTTGGAGTATAGAAGTGCGTTGCGCGGATTGGCCGGTTCCAGCCTAAGTGCGTTTTTGTAGCTTTCTATGGCTTGCGGGATACTGTCTTGTTCGGTGTAGCTCAGAGCTTGTTCGCAATAGCCGGTGTAATCTTGCTGCGCGTGTGCGGCTGCCACGACCGTCAGCAGGAGGCAGAGCGCGATTCCTCGTGCTCGGTTTATTCTTCCGTATTCCATCGGATAGGTTCTATGTGATGTTCGACAAGATAAGAGTTGGTGCGGCTGAAATGCCGGTTTCCGAAGAAGCCGTTGTAGGCCGAGAGCGGAGACGGGTGGGCGGATGCCAATACAAGGTGTTTGTTTCGGTCTATGAATTGCCCTTTTCGCTGTGCGTAGCTGCCCCACAAAATGAATACCAAGTGCTCGCGCTGTTCGGCAAGTAGGCGAATGACGGCGTCCGTGAACTCTTCCCATCCTTTTCCTTGGTGGGAAGCGGCTTGGTGTGCCCGAACGGTCAACGTGGCATTCAGCAATAAGACTCCTTGCTTTGCCCAAGCCGTGA
>JAISIB010000087.1 GCA_031262265.1 Prevotellaceae bacterium | reverse complement strand
TCCCATTACCTGATTTTTTATAGGTACTATCTTGTTTGGTTTTTGTTTTACAGCGTTTGATAGCAAATTTTCAAAGCCGCTTGTTGAAATATCAAAGTCGCATATTTCAAAAACTTACGCGCTTATTTTGCGATGTTTTCAGGAAGAGAAGAGACAAGGTTAGCAGGTTTATCGTACATTTGCCGAAAATTTTTTAATGATGGAACATCCTACCTATAAAATACTATCGCGAATCTCCTCGCCCGAAGATCTTCGGAAACTCTCTGTGGATGAGTTGCCGGCCTTGTGTCAGGAATTGCGGGACGATATTGTAAAGGAGTTAGCCGTCAATTCGGGGCATTTCGCCGCCAGTCTTGGGGTGGTAGAACTGACAGTTGCGCTTCATTACGTGTTTCATACGCCGTATGATCGCTTAGTTTGGGATGTCGGGCATCAGGCTTATGGGCATAAGATACTTACCGGACGACGGGAAGCCTTTGCTACCAATCGAAAATTGGGTGGGATAAGACCGTTTCCTGCGCCGGAAGAGAGCGAATATGATAGCTTCGCGTGCGGCCATGCTTCCAATTCCATCTCCGTGGCTCTCGGAATGGCCGTTGCTGCGCGTCAAAAGGGAGAAACCGACCGCCATGTGGTAGCCGTCATTGGCGATGGCTCCATGAGTGGCGGGCTGGCGTTCGAAGGTCTGAATAATACTTCCGCTACGCCCAATAATATGCTCATAATCCTGAATGATAACGATATGTCAATAGACCATAGTGTCGGCGGGATGAAGCAATATTTGTTTAATCTCACTTCTTCGAATCGCTATAATCTGCTTCGCTTCAAAGTATCGAGGTTATTATTTAAAATAGGTATCCTGAACGAAGAACGCAGAAAGGCGTTGATTCGTTTGGGAAATAGCCTGAAATCAATAGTGGCGCAGCAGCAGAATATATTCGAGGGGATGAACATTCGTTACTTTGGGCCAATCAACGGACACGACGTGAAAAATCTGGTACGTATCCTGCGCGATATAAAAGATATGGAGGGTCCTAAGATTCTGCACTTGCATACGGTAAAAGGCAAAGGCTTTGAGCCGGCGGAAAAGGATCCGACGCTGTGGCATGCGCCCGGAATGTTCAATCCCGATACGGGAGAGCGCATTTATGACGATTATGCAGGCAGACCACCCCTTTTTCAAGATGTTTTCGGGCATACCTTGTTGGAATTGGCGCAGCAAAATCCGCGTATCGTCGGCGTTACGCCTGCGATGCCTACGGGGAGTTCGCTAAATATCCTTATGGACGCCATGCCGACGCGGGCATTTGACGTAGGAATAGCCGAAGGTCATGCCGTGACGTTCTCCGGCGGAATGGCGAAAGACGGATTGACGCCTTTCTGCGTAATCTATTCCTCGTTCGCACAACGCGCGTATGATAACGTTATACATGATGTGGCTATTCAAGGATTAAATGTCGTTTTGTGTCTGGATCGTGCCGGTTTGGTCGGCGAAGATGGTCCTACGCATCACGGTGTTTTCGATTTGGCCTTTCTTCGTCCGATTCCGAACCTAACCATTGCTTCGCCGATGGATGTGCACGAACTGCGCCGACTGATGTACACGGCACAACTGCCTAACATGGGTACGTTTGTAATACGCTACCCACGTGGACGCGGCGTAATTATAGACTGGAAGTGCCCGCTTGAATCCATAACCGTGGGGACGGGTAGACGTTTGCACGTAGGAAAAGATGCGGCGATTCTTTCATTTGGTCCGATTGGCCGTTTGGTAACGCAGGCGATAGGAGAGTTGGAGACAGAGGGCAGTAGCATCGCACATTATGATATGCGGTTTGTGAAACCTTTGGACGAGGCTCTGCTGCACGAAGTCGGGCAAAAATTTGCTAAGATAGTCACTGTGGAAGACGGCGTCATTCGGGGTGGTATGGGCAGTGCCGTTCTTGAATTTATGGCAGAGCATGGATATAAGCCGTCCGTTTTACGTATCGGTGTGCCCGATTGTTTTGTGGAGCACGGTTCTGTTCCAGAGCTTTATCACCTTTGCGGCATGGACGTAGAAGGTATGATTAAACAAATTCGTTCTTTTTTAAATCCGTAATATGCGAATAATTATTGCCGGAGCCGGTGAGGTAGGCACGCATTTGGCTAAATTGTTGTCGCGGGAAAAGCAAGATATTATCTTGTTGGACGATAACGAGGAACGGTTGAACTCGGTGAGTGCTAACTTCGACTTGATGACTGTCATCGGCTCAACGACTTCTATCACTAAATTGGAGGAAATAGGCGTACAGACCGCAGATCTTTTTGTGGCGGTTACTCCGGATGAGAGCCGCAACCTAACGGCGTGTTTGTTAGCGGCTAAGTTAGGCGCACAGAAAACGTTGGCGCGTATCGACAACTACGAGTATTTACTCCCAAAACACAAGGAATTTTTCGCGCAATTGGGAGTAAGTTCGCTGATCTATCCCGAAATGTTGGCCGCAAAGGAGATAGTGTCTTCCATGAAGATGAGCTGGGTACGTCAATGGTGGGAATTTTGTGGCGGCGAGTTGGTTCTTATCGGCACTAAGCTGGGTGCGCAGGCCGAAATATTGAATATCCCGTTACATCAATTGGGCGGCCGCGATATTCCCTATCACGTAGTGGCGATAAAGCGCGATAGCGAAACGATTATCCCTCGCGGCGACGATATTTTAATGCTTAACGACATTGTTTACTTCACTACGATGCGGAAGTATATTCCTTATATACGCAAAATAGCCGGAAAAGAAAGCGAGCCGGACGTACAGCACGTGATGATTATGGGCGGTAGCCGCATCGCGGTACGTACTGCGCAGTACGCACCGAGTTACATGAAAGTTAAGATAATAGAGAAGAGTCTTGCGCGTTGTAACCGCTTGACGGAATTATTAAGCGACCGGACGATGATTATTAATGGCGACGGGCGTGACATGGACTTGTTGTTGGCTGAAGGATTGCAGAATACGGAGGCTTTTGTCGCTTTAACGGGGAATGCCGAGACAAATATTCTCTCCTGTTTAGCGGCGCGGCGGATGGGTATCAGCAAGACTGTTGCCGAAGTCGAGGATATAGATTACATAGCAATGGCGGAAAGTTTGGATATCGGCACTGTTATTAATAAGAAGCTCATAGCGGCCAGCCATATCTACCAATTGATGTTGAACGCAGACGTTTCCAACGTGAAATGCCTGACGTTTGCCAATGCAGAAGTGGCTGAGTTTACGGTCAAAGCGGGTTCGCGAATTACCAAACATCTCGTGAAAGATTTGGGCTTGCCTAAGGGAGCGACCATTGGTGGTCTGATACGTGACGGAGAGCCTTATCTGGTGACGGGAGATACGGCTATCAAAGAAGGAGATCATGTCGTTGTCTTCTGTCTGGATATGATTATAAAGAAAATAGAGAAGTTCTTTTCCTAACATAGCCCGATGATTAACCGCCGCATGATATTCCGTATTTTGGGTGCGCTCCTTCTGATAGAAGCTATCTTAATGCTATGCAGCGCAGGCGTGTCGTTATTATATGGCGAGAACGATATGTGGGCATTCTTGTCTGCTGTGGGCATATCATTGGCGGTAGGTCTGATTTTCTTGTGGTTGGGCAAACATGCGGTGCGTACGTTCGGTAAACGTGACGGCGTTCTGATCGTAAGCGTTTCGTGGCTTTGTTTTTCGCTGTTCGGTATGCTGCCTTTCCTGTTTAGTGGCGCCATACCTAATTTAGCCGATGCCTTTTTCGAGACGATGTCCGGTTTCACTAGCACAGGTGCCACTATTTTGAACAATATAGAGCAACTACCGCACGGTTTGTTGTTTTGGCGCAGCATGACGCAGTGGATAGGTGGCTTGGGTATTGTGTTCTTCACGTTGGCCGTACTCCCTATCTTTGGTATTGGCGGCGTACAATTGTTTGCGGCGGAGGCCAGCAACTTCTCGGACAAGGTACATCCGCGCATCGGTGTAACGGCCAAGTGGATTTGGGGAATTTATTCAGGTATGACGATTGTAATTGCCGTGCTCCTTCGGATCGGAGGCATGGATAATTTTGACGCCGTCTGTCATGCTTTTAGTACGGCAGGAACTGGTGGCTATTCGACCAGACAAGCGAGTATTAGCTTCTATAATTCGGCGTATATCGAATACGTTATTTCTATCGGCATGCTGGTGTCGGGCGTCAACTTCACCTTATTATTATTATTTGTTCATAGGAAATTTAAAAAATGCTTCCAAGACTCGGAGCTACGTTGCTACCTGCTATCGGTTTGCGCGTTTGTGGCCATCATAACTATTGGGCTTTATAAAACGACTTCTATGAGTATGGAACTTTCTTTCCGAAGGGCGTTGTTCCAAGTCATATCGTTGCATACATCAACCGGTTTCACCACGTGCGATTATATGCAG
>JAISIB010000020.1 GCA_031262265.1 Prevotellaceae bacterium | reverse complement strand
CCGTTTAGACAGGCTTCTGACCTGTCTATCGCTATTCGCTTCGTTTCCGCCTGCAATCAGATTGGTCGATTGGGTTGAGATGAAGCGAATTGCTTTTGGCTTATCTACCCAACGCAGTAATTCATCTTCACTGTTAAACCAATCAATCACGCCTTTTACATGATCTTTCGGATAAATGCTTCTTATATCATTAACCTCTACGTCTATTCTCCGAATATCATCGCTTCGGCGAACACGTACGACTGCCACAAAATTACTGCCGTCGTGCTGCAATTCCGTTAGTATGACTTTACTTCCGTCTTTCTTCGTACTATCAAATACGGCTATCGGTTGATTGATTGCGCGAGGTAAATCTTTTATCTCCGATAAATCAAACGGATGGTTTCTCCGATAATCTTCTCTTGATTTTGTTTGTAGCCTATCAGCACTCAATTCAATCGGCAAATTAGGTATCCCTGCACTACGAAGTACATCCGAAGGCATACCCAGACGATAAACGTGTCCTTTTGGCAATGCTCCGTCTATTTGTTGTTGCAATTCGTCATTGAAACGATCGTTTATTTCATCCGTATTTATTTCTGCTCGATGCAATACGCCGCCACGTTGGTAATTCCCTACGCCCAACCTATTCTGCATATCGATGTCCGCAGCGCGGTCAAGCAGCGTCGGGGAAGTCAGGTTTTGATAGCTCTTCCACAACACGTAACGCAGTTCCTTGTCAGACAGTCGGAATCCTCGAACGCCTATGCGCCGCAGAAATTCCATCAGTGCATATTTGATTTTATCCCAGAGCGTATGTTCGGCCTCATTGGCGAATCCCCGTTCGGCCAGTGTGGCTATATATTCTTCCGTAGCTTCTCTCAGACGAACGATATTGCCGTTCGTACGGCGAATTATATCCCTGCGTATATCTTCGTTCGCATCTCTGTACACGCGGTCAAGGAAGCCGTCAAACTCGCCGCCGAGCAATCGCCGCAATCCGTAATGTCCGACTACCTCGTGGAATATGGTACGGCGTGCATCTTCGGTCGTAGTAGCATTTGGCAGATAGAGTACCACCTCTCCGGACGGTATGTCGAACCATCCTTTCACGTTACCGCCGCGCTGGATACGCCGGCGTGCTGCGCTGCCTTCCGGCAACTCGGTTATATCCCCCACGATACGTAGTGGCGTATGCAAACTGTCGGCTAACCGTTCGGCAGCCGTCCGAATGTTCTCGGACCGGGCCGTGCGATCGCGCGCGGTATCGGCCGCGGCGCGATGATTCACTACCGTATCTATAAAATAAAGATTTCCTGTTCCGTCTCTAAGGACGTTCTTTGGTTCTGCATCCCACAATTCATAATCTGAGTTTCTCCACCCTACCTCGTCATCGGAAAGATCTGTACGGTAAAAACCCTGCGAACGCAGAAAAGAGGCAATCTCATTATAGGTAGCAGGTACGGCATCTTGTAAATACGGTTGTTCCAACACAATTCCGACCTCACCTACGCTATTCTCCGCAAATCCGATAATCCGATATGGGACATCGGAGAATAATTCGTTGTGAGCGGCGAGCCGGTCGATGAAGTTATCCATCCGGTGCTCATCGTCTATGAGTAGCAGGTTGTTTACTTTGACGACGTTTTTCCCATCGTCGGATAGATATACCTCATTCTCGTTACCTCTTGAAAGCGGTTTGGATACTATGCTGTGAATATCTTCTATCCACGTACCGTTTTGGCGGGCGTCGACCTCCAACTGTCCAAGAAGTCGTTCTTTACTCCAAGTATTTTGTCCCTCTCCCGTTGCTGATTCATTGCCTCTTCCGGCGATACCGGATGCTCTTGACAATACTTCACGTATTCTTTCCCCTTGTTCATCGCTTCCTGCCAGCTCTTCGAGTTGGGTGCTTGTTCTTTCTTCATTGCTGTTTGGCATTTTTTGGTTCACAAATATAGAAGATTCCGGCATATCTTCCAAATGATTTCGCAAAAACAGTTGGTCTTTGCGTGCCACATCTTCTGTTAATTTAGCCAAAGAATCGCGGCGTTCTTCGGCAGACATGTTACGCCGGCGGGCGGCATTTCTTGCCTCCACCTCTCCGGATAGATTGTTGTACATAAGATTCGCTTCGTAGTATGCATATTCGCTACCCGATGGCATCCTTTTCATAATCTCTTCCGGACTTCCACCACCAACAAAACCCTCTATATCTTGTATGGCATGTTGTACCTCGTGAATAAGTGTCTCTCTCACAAATCCTCTATATGCAATATTCAACCCTATTTTTCTTTTAGCAGGGCTATATTCTCCAAATGTGTTTCCACTTCCACGATAAAGCTCAACCTTTATCTTTTTCAGCTCAGGAAATGCCTTATATAGGTTTGTATTTGCTTCCGTTCCGATAGTCCATCTTACTCCACCTCGCGATATTTCCGAACGAGCGGGAGCGAGGTCTGTCAATTTGACAACCACCGGTTTATCCGTCCGAGTTGAATCAACAACGGACATATCTATTTCAATGTCCGGAATCTCATATCTCCACTTTCCGTCCGCACCGCGTTCCCATCCGGTGGCGTACTTTATATTTTCCGGATCTATTTGATCGGATTCAGCTGCCTTTGCGTATGCCAGATTCAACAATCTGGTACCGGCAATCATTTGTCCATATTCTACCGGTATATCAGATTCATCCAATCTTTTCGCACCCTGTTCGCCGATAAACAGGTAACGAATATCCGGTTCGGGTACATTCGATTGATTTTCGTCTGAAAGTTTGGGATTCTCGAAGTTTTGAACTATATTTGCAACGCTCTTAAATGGTAGTCCAACCGAGCGCACGTCGGATGCGTTGTTCGACAACCAATTAAGAGCCTTTTTTTTATCTACCCAGTACAATAAATCTCGTTCAATATCACTGTCATTGCTTCCTAAAAACCATTTAGCGATACGAATATTACTATCTTTCGGATACAAACTCACGATAGAGTTTATTGTATTATAGTTTCTTTCCCTACTTCTTGATATATCTATTACTGCTATAAAATTGTTTCCGTTTTTATCAGTTAGTTCTGTTAGTACGACGGTTCGGTTTGGATTTGTATCACTCTCAAATACCGCAATCGGATTTGCAATAGCATTCGGCAAATTTTCAATGTTTTTTAAGTCAAAAGGATGATTGCTTATGTAATCTCGACTTGATTTGACCTCTAATGTCGACGCAGCCATTTCAATAGGTAAATTGGTGAGCCTTGATAACAAAGCTTCACTCGGCATACCAAGCCGGTAAATGTGTCCTTTCGGCAATGTTCCGTCTATTTGTTGTTGCAACTCATCGTTAAAACGTTCATTCACCTGTTCGGGTGTATCCGTTTCATCTTCTCTAAAAAGGACAGCACTTCCCGTTTCTTCATTTACTCGCTCTTCAATAATTGAGAACAAGTTATCAAATGCGGGATTGATTGATTCTGCATCGTTTAAAAGTGGATATGGATAAGTTTCATCGACCAAATCAATCGAATTTTCATTCATATATGTCCTATAATCATTGAAATTGGCCAGATAATCGTTATGTCGGTTTGTCTCCGAAAGTTTGTCTGTCACATAACCCTCAAAAGCTCGTGCACTTTCTTCTACCTTCGATGCCCAATAGTTTCTTCCTGTTTTTTTATCCAAATTTTGCGAGCGTTTAGAGAAATCCGATTTAGCAATGGCATCCGTCAATGATCCGAACGACCGTTTGATTTCTTCCCGGACGGCAGCACTTATGAATGTGCCTCTATATTCAGTAAGATGACCTAACCGCTCACCACCCAATCGGGAGAAATAGTTGTCCAATGCGTGCCACCATTCATGTGCCAAAGAACCGGCTCCGCGCGTCTTTGTCAGGTTAATAACTACTCGATCCGGCTCGTAGTGCGCATTAGCCGTACCACTACCACGAGCACCG
>JAISIB010000005.1 GCA_031262265.1 Prevotellaceae bacterium | reverse complement strand
TATCCAAAGAATAGGTTCATTGTGCCTATTTAGATATCCTACATATTGGCGAATATACTTTTTTAGAGATCTTTTGTTGATTGGATAAGACACATACTGTTCCTGATGCGACTTTACATAAATAGAGCTAATACTGTCTTTCAAGATTCTTTCGGCGGCAAACACATCCTCTATACTGGGGGTATATCTATTTCCCTCTGCAGGAAATCCCCAAATAGAAATCCCCCGAGGGAAAATATAGCCTGAGTATTCTTTCTCTTTGATAAACGTAACTTCCTGTGCATAAGATAAACTGCCAATGAGGAATAATAATAACATTAAAAATATCTTTCTCATAAACTACTCACTCATTAGAAATGGCGGCAATCCCAAAACACGTATTTGTTCGCTACCTCCACTATCAAATAGCAAATATGCTTTCCCCCAGAGTAGAGTTGCGTGATAATCATTCGTTGACCTATTATTATATTTATGAATCATTTGAATTCTCTTATTTCAATAAGTAATCCCGCCTCATCATAATACTTCCAAAGTCCATATTCAAACGTTAATTCTGCCTCTGAAGATTCATCCCAAAGCAGGATACCTTCTGATTTTTTGTTCCCATTTGGATGATATGTGATAGTATAGCATTTATAGGGTAACAAACGAGAGACATGATGTAAGGAATATGTGTTTTTAGAAAAGTCCTTTTGGATAAACGATAAGTGCCCGTAGTCTCCGAAATGGTACCATGTTCCGGTTTCTATCCCATTGTCGTATTCGCCTATACCTACAAGTTTTCCTGCTGGAGTATAATATTTAGATATACCATCTATTACTCCATTTTTGTA
Organism: Prevotellaceae bacterium; assembly: GCA_031262265.1. Classification (GTDB taxonomy): domain Bacteria; phylum Bacteroidota; class Bacteroidia; order Bacteroidales; family Bacteroidaceae; genus JAISIB01. The sequence goes on along the minus strand of JAISIB010000005.1, from coordinate 10,622 downwards.
ATAGTGTTCAAATCTCCAATCACCTGAATATTCTACCCAATAACCCTCTTTTTGTCCTTGGTCATTTAGCTGATTCATTTTTTCCTCATATCCTATTTGTGCGGACAGAGCAGAACAAGGCAGGACTGATAGGCATATTGCCATGATGAGCTTTTTCATACGGCGTCAATCGCTATCGAAGTCTACATCGAAATCTATGGGCGGATTGTCCGTGTCCGGTTCGGCAAGTTCCGGCAACGGACGCTCTTCTATCGGTTGGTGTTCGCGGACGTAGGCGATACTTTCCGAGAGGCTATCCATAAACTTGTCGAGATCTTCCCGATAGAGGAATATCTTGTGCTTCTCGAAACTAGTAGTTACGGTTTCTCCTTCCCCGTAGATAATTTTCTTGCTTTCGGTGACGGTGATATAGAATTCACCTTTGCGATTCTTCTTCACGTCGATATAGTAAATACGTTTTCCCGCTTTGACCGATCGGGAAAACACGATGTCTTTTTCGTTCGATTCCATAAAATGTTTGTTCCTAAAAGTTTAATCGCTTCAAAATTGGTTATTTTTTCCATACAGACAAAGGAAAATAGCAAGAGAATGTCTTTTCTTTATTAAAAAATGTCATTTACAAGTTGGACAAACACAAAAATACCTACTTTTGCACCATGCTTTTATAAACAACTTGACTTTATGATTAACAGAGTACTCATTCGTTTGAAGATCATACAGATTGTGTATGCTTACTATCAGAACGGAAGTAAAAACTTAGACTCGGCGGAGAAAGAACTGTTTTTTAGCCTATCCAAAGCTTACGACCTCTACCAATATCTGTTGCTGCTCATGGTGGCCGTGACGGAATATGCTCAGAAACGGCTGGTGGCAGGTCGACAAAAGATTGCGCCCACGCGGGAAGAACTGACGCCAAACACCAAGTTCGTGGAGAACGCATTCATCGCACAGTTGGAAACCAACAAGATGTTACGCGAATTCACCGACACGCAAAAGAAAACGTGGGACAACCACCCGGAATATGTCAAGGAGCTGTACGAGCAGATCGTCGCATCCGACGTATATCGGGATTACATGGCAGAACCGGAGCGCACGTATGCGGCCGACCGCGAATTGTGGCGCAAGCTGTATAAGACGCTCGTGGAAAATAACGAGTCGCTCGACCAATTGCTCGACGACGAGAGCCTGTATTGGAACGACGTCAAAGTAATAGTGGACACGTTCGTGTTGAAGACCATCAAACGCTTCGATCCGAAGAACGGAGCCAACCAACCGTTGCTCTCCGAGTTCAAGGACGACGAAGACAAAGAGTATGCCCGACGCTTGTTCCGGCGGACGATACTCAACGGAGACGAATATCGTCATCTGATGGCCGAAAATACGAAGAATTGGGATTTGGAGCGCATCGCCTTCATGGACATCGTGATCATGCAATGTGCGTTGGCCGAAGTGACGTCGTTTCCGAACATCCCGATAAGTGTGACGCTCAACGAGTACGTAGAGATAGCCAAACTGTACAGTACGGTCAAGAGCGGCGCATTCATCAACGGTATGCTCGATGCCATCATCACGCAATTGATAGACGGCGGAAAGCTGCTGAAACAGAAGTAAGACAACGAAACAAACCGAATAATTAACCCCTAAACGAATCGAATAGTATGTATCTATTGACCGTTTTTCTACAAGGAGCTGCTCCCACGGGGGGCGGCGGCGAGATGCTATGGATTATGCTGATTGCTATGTTTGCCATCATGTATTTCTTCATGATACGTCCGCAAAACAAAAAACAAAAAGAGATTGCCAACTTCCGTAAGTCACTGCAAGTAGGACAGCAAGTGGTCACGGCCGGAGGCATTCACGGTAAGATCAAAGCGATAGAGGATAGCATCGTCGTGTTGGAAATATCCGACAACGTGAAGATCCGTATCGACAAAGGTTCTATCTTCGCCTCGGCAGCCGACACGACCGCCGCAGCCAAGTAAGACGTATAACGCTCCGGTAACCGACAACATGTTCGACATCAGGAACATTCGGGTAGCCTCACGTCGGTTATACATCCGCATCAAGGGCTTCCTGCTAAGTACGCGTAGCAGGGAGTCGCTTGTTTTTTTGTTTTTTTTCTTCATAGCCGCCTTCTTCTGGCTGTTGCAGACGCTGAACGACACGTACGAGACGGACATCCGATTGCCCATCCGGCTGCAAGAGGTGCCCGACAACGTAATCATCACCTCCGAGTCGGCCGACGAAGTAACTATCAAGGTCAGGGACAAGGGAAGCACGCTGCTCAACTATATCATTCGACGACAATTCAATCCCATCGAATTGAAGTTCAACGACTACGCGCGTAACAACAATCGGGTGCGCATGTATGCCAGCGACTTCCGACGCGACATCATGGCGCAGCTGGCTCCGTCGTCCGAACTGATTGAGGTCAACCCCGATACGTTGGAGTTCATCTACACCACGGGGCGGCCGAAACGAGTACCCGTGAACGTGACGGAGCCTCATACCACCGAGTCGCAATATTATATATCGGACGTGTACTCATCGCCTGATTCGGTACTGGTCTATGCCCCACCCCTCCTGTTGAGAACGATTCATGAGGTCAGGACAGAGTCGCTCAGTCTGACCAACTTCGCCGACACGTTGAGACGAAACGTCGGGCTTCGACCCATCGAAGGAGCCAAGATCATACCCGACCGCGTAGACCTGACGCTGGCCGTAGACATATACACGGAGAAAACGGTGGAGATACCCGTTCGTGGGGTTCGTTTCCCTGCCGACAAGATGCTGCGGACGTTCCCGTCGCAAGTACAGGTATCCTTTCAGGTGGGTATGAGTCTGTTCAAACAAATCACTGCGGAGAACTTTGCTATCGAAATACATTACGCGGATCTTGAAAGCTTGCAGTCGGATAGACTGACATTGAAGCTGACTCGTCAACCGGACGACGTACGCAACGTACACATCATCCCCGAACAGGTTGATTTCCTGATAGAAAACATCTCCCCCAATGCTTCCCATTAAGATCGGAATCACCGGTGGCATAGGCAGCGGCAAGTCTGTCGTAGGCCGGCTGCTCGAAATGAGGGGTATACCCGTTTACAATTCGGACAGAGAGGCCAAACGCCTGACAAGTACCCATGCGGATATTCGTAGCGGATTGGTCGCTTTGTTGGGAGAAGAGGTCTTTGCGGAGAACCGACTGAACAAATCGCTGTTGGCCGCTTATTTGTTTGAAAACGAAGCACACACCCGACAGATCAACGCGTTGATTCATCCGGCCGTACGGGAAGACTTCCGCCGGTGGGCAGAGTTACAGGGAGAAGCGCATCGGATAGTGGCTATCGAGACGGCGATTCTCTTCGAGGCCGGCTTTGCCGACGAGGTGGATATGCGCGTGATGGTCTATGCGCCTGAGCGGTTGCGCGTAGCTCGTACGATGGCACGCGACGGTGCGGATGAGGATACCGTCATTCGGCGGATACGCAGCCAAATGAGCGACGAAGAAAAGAAAACGTTGTGTGATTTCGTGATAGTCAATGACGAGAGGGAGGCAGTCATTCCGCAGGTAGAGAGACTCATGGATATAGTTGGCACAACATAGAGGGGAACTCTCCTATGAACTCTATAATTTGATTTATATCAAACTCCTTGTACATGTCTTTCATCTGTAAGAGAGATTTCTTACGCCTTTCTACAAGCGTTGGTTCATTTAAATTAAACATGTCTATAGTAGTTTGTCCTCTTTCGTCTTTTGCTATGACAACTCCCGTATATATGAATTCAATATATTCGGAAGGGTCATCAAGAGCCGGATTAATAATCTTCGCATAATCCCACGGTTTAACGTGTCGGTCTTTATGATTTGCCCCATATTTATCGGATGTACACGAAACAAATAAGTTCTCGTAATTGAAAGTATCTTGTGGAAAGTGGTCGCGTTTCCGAAAATGATCAATATGCGTCTGAGAAGGGCGAATCTCCGTATACGCACAATAATTACCCTGCTCCTTAATAATATGGTCACGTAGCTTTTGGCGTATCGCACCTATATCTTCCCACTTTTTAGGATGATGCTGTTTTATATAATCAGTAAAAAAGTCAGGAGTGTCTCCTTTATTGATTTTCTTCATCTTTTTTCCTCTGTCGAGCGATTTCCATTCGCATCAATACCAAATCCGAATCAGAATAACCTAACGTATGTTCTAATTCTGTCCATAAATGAATAAACTCGTCCGTATCATATAGTTTAGCTTGAATCTTGTCTCTTAGAATATTCAGTTGTTCATCCACCTCTGGTACACGGAAATGAGTAACACCTAATATTTCTCTCAGGACATCTTCTACCCTCCATCCGTAAGGTCCTTCATTACAACGCTCAGCTTTCACATGATTGTTTTTATCAAACGCTAAAAGACGAAGTTCTTCATTGTGAGCAGATGAAATGATTTGTGGAGAATGCGTTGCCAATATGAATTGACAATTATTCTTTTTGGCACAACGGCGAAGTATAGGTAGAACATAGATTTGCCACGCAGGATGTAATGACTCTTCTGGTTCGTCTATTAAGATTATTGTATTCTCAACATTCTCAGCAAACAAAGGAAAGAATTTCCCTAATAGTTGTTTCTCACCGGATGATAATCCATCTGTACCAAATTCCGATATATTTCCATTGGTAAATAACAATTCTTCATTTTGAGTCAACCCTTTAAAATAGATATGTAATCCCATACCTGCAAAAACCTCATCTATGAGATGTTGTATCTGTTCATATCCAGCCTTACTCGTTTTACCATTTTCAAAGACCATTTTTTTCACATAACGTATTACATATTCTTCCAAATTAGTAGTATCCATCCCTACGGGGAGATATTTACCTACTGGAATTGCTGTCGTTGGATCGTTTAGTACAGATTGATGGGGAGGCAAGCGCATAGAAGCATAGTTATAATCTTTAATCACGCCACCTGGTATGTCAATGTCTCCTGCAATCCTCTTATGTATCACTTCTTCTAACAATGTTGTCTTTCCCGTTCCGTTCACACCCGCAAGGACAATAATGTCCTGCGGAGTGTCGGATTTTTCATCACAAAAGTCTATTTCAAAGTTTTGAAAGACTTTATATGAATCAATATGTATTCTTTTCAGTTTCATTATTCTCAGAACGGTAAATCATCTTTCACATCGCTGGGATTGAACACCGGAGCGTCGGTCGGAGCGAACGGGGGCGGTATCGGCGCGCCGGAAGTTTGTGGCTGCGCAGGTTGTCCGGCTCCGGCACGGTCTACTTTCCATGCGCGGATACTGTTGAACCAACGGTCGTTCCACTGGCGGGCGTCAATATCGAACGAGACGGTTACTTCCTCACCCTGTTGCAGGGCAAACTGCTTGATTTTGTCGCTCCCGAACACCTCGAAAACACACTTCTTCGGATATTGGTCGTGTGTCTCAATCACATATTCCTGTACTTCCCACGTATTACCCGTTGCTTTGGACGTACCGCTACGCAAAGGTAGCGCGGCAATGATTCTTCCGCTGATTTCCATAAACTTATTTCACTGTTTGTTATTCGTTATTAATGCCGCAAAGGTAGGGCTTTTCCCTCAATCGTTCAAACGATAGCTGACAAAAGCCACGCGGTGGCTGTCGGGCGCCCACGAATTGACGTTGATAGTACCTTGTCCGCCAAACAGTTTGGCTACGGTCTTGGCTTCCCCGCCGTCGGCAGACATCAAGCGCAGTTCTACGTTCTTGTTGGCCAAGTGTTGACCGGGTTCAAGGTCGCCTTTGCGATAGGTGATGAATAGTACCGATTTGCCGTCGGGCGAGATGTGCGGGAACCACGAGTTGCGCGTTTGGTCATTGGTCATCTGCGTCTGATTGGTACCGTCGGCATTCATACGCCACACCTGCATCAGGCCGGTGCGTACCGAGTTGAACCAGATGTGTCGGCCGTCGGGCGAATATTCGGGGCCGTCGTCCAATCCTTCGGCGGTCGTCAGACGGGTCTCTACGCCGCCCAACCAAGAAATGGTATAGATGTCGTAGTTGCCTCTACGGTCGGCGCAGTAGGCCAACGTATTGTCTATCGGGCTGATGCCGTGCAAATAGCTGGGTGCTACGGGGGTAATCAGTCGGGGCGTATCGGTTCCGTCGAAAGGCAACGTATAGATACGCGAGCCTCCGTCTTCGACGGGCGAGTTGCTGATAGCGATGTAGCGACCGTCGGCACTGATGACATGGTCGTTGTTGCAGCGTTCGGCAAAGCCCGTATTGATGGCTTGCGGTTCGCCTGCTCCGTCCGGATGCAGTTTGAATAGTTTACCGCCGGTATTGTAGACGAGCCACTGTCCGTCGGGCGTCCAGTTGGGAGCTTCTATCAGATAAGGGAATTCTTTGACGGTAGTGCGTGCGCCGGTCGTGACGTCCATCACTTCCAATACGCTGGTGACGCTCGGGTTGCGGCCGGCGGGCAATGCTTTGAAGGAGACTTTGGTGAATTGTCCCTTTTCTTTCACGGCAGGATTGTGCGAGCATACGAAAATGCCGACGTAACACTTCTCGGGTAAATCGATCGTGACGGCTCCGGTGGTTTCTTTGGTGAAGTCGCCCTTGCCGGTCTTCATGATGAGCGTGCGCCCGACACGTTCCAACGTAATATGGTCGGCTCCGGGTTCCCACGCACTTACTTCCTTGGTCTCGGCTCCGGTCTGGTCGCGATATTGCAACGACGTGAGGCCGTCTCCGTGGATGGCGATGTCTGCGTACTTCGATTCGCCGGTCAGCGATTCGCGGATGATCAGCCCCATCTTGCGATGCGGGTCGACGCCCTTGCCTACGAACTTCACGCGGGTCGAAAGGCTAAAATTGCCCGTCACCTCGTTCCAAGCCATAAAGAATTCGTCGGTAGTGCCCCACATGTTGGTGCCCGAACCCGTCAGGGTGTACATATCGCGGGATTTAGAATAGCTGAATCCGCCTTTCAGCTTCGGGTTGCCTACGTCTCCCGAATGTTCAAACAAGCCGCCACCGTTGTCCGTGGTACCGGCAGTCAGTGTGCATACGCTAAGTATTGCCATACATGCTGTTCTGAAAAAATCTCTTTTCATGTGTGATAGATTTGTTTTATAAAAGTTCTCAAAGGTACAAACTTCCGTCCGGAGTACCAAACGGATCGGAAGAAAAACTTTTCGGGAGAAAAACTTTGAAATCATAATAAAGTGTGATTTAAACTTGCTTTTTAGAAAAACGTAGTATATTTGCACCGTAAATCACAATATAATATGAAAACGGATAGTCAAATAGACTCATTGCGGGTCATCATCGGCGAGCAAATACGTCTCCGCAGAAAAGAACTGATGATTACGCAACCCGACTTGGCGGATATTGCGGGTATCAGCGTCAATACGCTCTACAAAATTGAGCGCGGACAGGCAAATCCTACCATCGGAATGTTGGGCAGAATATTGGATGTATTGGGGCTGGAGATTACCGTGGGCGTCAAACAACTAAAACGATAGGCGATGCGAGGTGCAAAAGTATATGTAAAAGGTATTGAAGCCGGCACTCTAACCGAGAACGACAACGGGAGTTATTCGTTTGAGTATGAACCGAGATATTTTGCCGATACCTCGATGCCGGAAGTGAGCTTAACATTGCCTAAGACGCAAACGAGATTTACATGCGATTATCTATTCCCGTTCTTTTTTAGCATGCTATCCGAAGGAGCAAACAAAGAGGCTCAGTGCCGATTGTTGAAGATTGACGAGAATGACTATTTCGGACTTCTTCTTGCCACCGCGTCATACGATACGATAGGTGCAATAACTCTAAAAACGATTGAATAATGAAGCTGACACATTGCCCATCAACCCTCGTTACAGGGCACGACACCTATTCTCCCGTTGCCTTGAAAAATCTTTTCGCAGATAAAAAAGTCTCCCATACCCTTCCTTATGATTTTCCGGAGAAGAATGAAGAAGACAACGAGAAGTTTATAGAAAATATAGAACATATTTCCATTTCGGGAGTACAAGACAAAGAGGTATGCGTAGTCGAAAAAGGGAAGATACGGCTATCGCAAAAAGGAGAACAAGGTACGCATATCTTAAAGCCGATTCCGCTCAGCCGTTTACAAAGAGCCAAGGAGATTCCCGCCAACGAAAACCTGACGATGCAGATTGCCTCACAGGTATATGGAATTGAGACGGCAGCCAATGGTCTGTGCTTCTTTCAAACAGGCGAACCTGCATATATCACCAAACGTTTTGATGTGGGAGCAGGAGGCGTAAAGCTACGCACGGAGGATTTTGCCTCGTTGGCAGGCTTGATGTCCGAAAACGGTGGAAGTAACTATAAGTATGCATACAGCTACGAAGAACTGGCCGAGCTAATACAACGCTATATCCCTGCTTGGCGCATCGAGATTGAGAAGTTTTTTAAGATTGTACTTTTCAATTTTCTATTCTCAAACGGAGACGCCCATCTGAAAAATTTCTCTGTGATCGAAACTTCAAGAGGCGATTTCCGATTGGCTCCCGCCTATGACTTATTAAATACACATCTCCATGTGAATGATAGTGACTTTGCTTTGAGTCGCGGCTTGTTTCGTGAGGGAGATAAATCGGAATTTCTAAAATTTGACGGTAAGGCCAATGGACGCTCCTTCGCAGCGTTCGGGAAACGTATCGAAATCAGTAAAAAACGCGTGGCAGAGATATTAACTCAATTCACTACGCAGCACCCGCTGACCGAACAGCTGATAGAATCCTCTTTTCTACTGCCCGACGTCAAGAAGACCTATCTGGCAGAATACCGCCGACGTAGAAATAGACTCGCGGATATGAAGTAAGCATTGCACAATATCCAAAGAAGATGCGAATTAAACAAATTATAGATACTCTTCTGTGGATACAGACAGTATATCTCCCACTGACAATCCTTCATGCTTACATATTCGATTACTTTCAACTTGATAATAACCCAAATCGAACAAATCAAAGTCAACCTCTCTATGTGCTGCAGGATGTTTGAAGAACCAATAATTGGGATTGCAGTGACTTCCTAATACCATGTTCGTTATTAGGACGGCACTGACACGGGTATGCTGATATTTGTTTCTATTTCCAAAAAATCCATCATGAGCATTAGTGGCTGGATATAGATATTGAAGTGATCCTAAAACAGCACCCATGGCATCAAAATCACTAACCTTCACGCCTTGGATTGAATTGATACAAACAATGTAAGGCTTGTCTAAGTTTCCATATTTTGTTGCTTTCTTTTTCAAGGCTGTTTTTATGTTATTTTCTTCGCTGTATACTTGTTCACAAGGATATATCGCTATGGTTTCTCTTATCTCTGAATTGTTTCTTTTCTCTTTGGGTCTAGGAATGAGAGATAATGCAATATGGATATTATCATCATCATATATAATGGAAGGTAAAAGGGGCAAATAATAATCTATTGAACAAATCTGCCGCTCTACTATATCAGGGTCATACTGTTGCAGTTGATTTTCAATAAACTGTTTCAAAGACTTGATAGCAGGCTGTCGATTAGTTTTGAGCTGTAAGGAGTTTAACTTAAAAGAGAAATTTGGAGAGCATATTGTATTGATAGCGTCATAGACAGTATTAGTCATATTATCCAAAGCTTTCTCATTTGAAGTCTTTCCTGTGGATACTTTTGCTTCAACGTATATTTCAGTATTATTCTTGGATATTAAGAAGTCGGGATGTGTCGTAGCATTTGGAACATTAGGATGAACGGTTATCTCAAAACCTTGTTTCAAGAATAATTCATGCAGAAATAGCTCATATAATGCATCATTAAAAGACACTTTAAATCGAGATTTCAATTCTTCGCATTCTGCTGTGGGATAACGCGAAAACCAATCATTTAACACATACCTGACATGCACAATCTTATCTTGTGCACTTCTGTCGCAAAACTCGTAAGTGTTATCATTATGGCTAGCCCATTCCATGTCAGTTCTTATTTTATCTTCAAAAAGTTTCATAATCATTTCTTCTACCTGCTATACTTGATGCCATAATAGTCCAACTCTTCCTTATACCGGTCTTGCGCTGTGAGGCAGATACACATCAGATCCCCTTTGGCAACCGGCCATTGCTGCAATCCGTGAGCATAGAAAGGCTTCAACTCATCGGTAATAATGAATGGCACGAAGCCGTTTGCCAAACACTCCTTGAACATAATCAATCTACCGACGCGACCGCTCCCGTCCCATAACGGGCGAATGGCGTCGAGGCGTTGGTGAAAGTCGAGAATATCTTCAAAAGTCTTTGGCTTCTTATCGTTGTATTCCGCAAGCAAATCCGTTATCCGATGAGGGAGTTCTTTCGGCAGACAGGCCTCGCTGTCAGACATGCCGGTCTTCAACATCCGGTGCAAATCTCTGATAAGAGCTTCGGATAGCCGCTCTCCCGCACGATCTATAATCATGTCGATGCAACGGAAATGGTTGGTAGTTTCGAAGATGTCGTCCACATTGACATACCCGTTTGTGGTGCCGATAGCGTTGTTCTCGAAAATAGTACGGGTTTGGTCTCGCGTCAGCCGATTACCCGCTATATGGTTGGAATAATAGGTGA